>VBCQ01000133.1:1039-16831 GCA_005882155.1 Betaproteobacteria bacterium | reverse complement strand
GCCGCGTTCGAGCACGATCGGCTTGAGGCCCATCTGCGCGAGGATCAACGCGGCGAAGATGCCGCACGGGCCGAAGCCGACGACGAGCGGACGCAGCGTTTCGCCGGCGGCAAAGTCGGCCGGTGCGTGGCCGACGAAGCAGTAGCGGGTGTCGGGGCTCGACGCGACATGGCGATCGCCTTCGAACGACGCGAGCACACGCGCTTCGTCGTCGACTTCGCAATCGACGGTGTAGATCAACAGCACCGCGCTCTTCTTACGCGCGTCGTAGCTGCGCTTGAAGACGCTGAAATGTCGGAGCGCCGAATCGGGGATCTTCAGCCGCGCGACGATAGCCGCGCGCAGTGCGTCTTCGGCGTGATCGAGCGGCAGGCGCAGTTCGGTGATCCGCAGCATCGGCGTCGCCATCACGCCTTCGCGAGCGCCGGGTTCTGGTCGACGAGCGGCTCGCTCTGGCCGGCCGATCGCATCTCGTCGAGCGGTTCTTCGTCGGCGACCGGCTCGTCGGCAGCGCGCACCGCGACCTCGTCGATGTCGTGCGGCAGGAAACCGCCCGACTGGTGTTTCCACAGCAGCGCGTAGTGGCCATCGAGGCGCAGCAGCTCGTCGTGGCTGCCCTGCTCGACGATTCGGCCTTGCTCGAGCACGATCAGCCGGTCCATTCGCGCGATCGTCGACAAGCGGTGCGCGATCGCGATCACCGTCTTGCCTTCCATCAACCCGAGCAACTGGTCCTGGATCGCGAGCTCGACTTCGCTGTCGAGCGCCGAAGTCGCTTCGTCGAGCACGAGGATCGGCGCGTCTTTCAGCACGACGCGGGCGATCGCGATGCGCTGGCGCTGGCCGCCCGAGAGCTTGACGCCGCGCTCGCCGACATGCGCGTCGTAGCCGGTGCGGCCCTTCCAGTCCTCGAGCTCGACGATGAAGTCGTGCGCCTGCGCCTTGCGCGCCGCGGCTTCGACCTCGGCCTCGCTCGCGCCGGGGCGGCCGTAGCGGATGTTGGCAGCGATCGAGCGGTGCAGCAGCGAGGTGTCCTGCGTGACCATGCCGATCGCGGCGCGCAGGCTCTCCTGCGTGACGTCGCCGATGTTCTGGCCGTCGATGCGGATGTGGCCTTGCTCGATGTCGTGAAAGCGCAGCAGGAGGTTGACGAGCGTCGACTTGCCGGCACCGGACCGTCCGACGAGGCCGACCCGTTCGCCGGGCCGGATCGCGAGCATCAGGTCGTCGAGCACCTTCTTGCCGTCGCTGCGGCCATAGGTGAACGTGAGGTGCTCGAAGCGGATCTCGCCGCGCGGCACGACGAGCTCGCGCGCGCCGGGCGTGTCGGTCAGGCTGTGCGGCACGGCGATCGTTTCCATGCCCTCCTGGACGACGCCGATGTTCTCGAAGATGCCGGTCACTTCCCAGCTCACCCAGCCGGCCACGTTGGCGATCTGCCAGGCCATCGGCAACGCCGTCGCGACGAGCCCGGCGCTGACCTGGCCGACGCTCCACAACACGATGCCGATGCTCGCGGTGCTGACGAGCAGCAGCGCGTTCAGCGTCGACAGCGTCGCCATGAAGCGGGTCGTCAGCCGCATGTGGGCGGCGATCGCCGCGGTGTGCTGGACGATCACGTCGCGCACATACTCGTCTTCGTCGCGCGCGCGGGCGAACAGCTTGACGGTGAGGATGTTGGTGTAGCTGTCGACGACCCGGCCCATCACCAGCGAACGCAGCTCCGAGCTCGCCTTCGCGAGGTCGCGCATGCGCGGCACGAAAAAGCGCAGCATCACCGCGTAGGAGGCGAACCAGAACAGCGTCGGCAGCGCGAGCCGCCAATCGGCGAACGCCATCAAGACGAGCGCCGAGGTGCCGTAGATCGCGATGTACCAGATCGCGCGGATGCTCGAAACAACGGACTCACGCAGCGAGTTGCTGGTCTGCATCACGCGGTTGGCGATGCGCCCCGCGAAATCGTTTTGAAAGAACGGCCAGCTCTGGCGCACCACGTGCCAATGGCTTTGCCAGCGGATCAGGCTCGTGACGCCAGGCACCACGGCGTTGTTGCGGATCAGGCTGTCGGCAAGCAGCACGAGCGGGCGACCGAACAGGACGAGCGCGGCCATGCCGAGCAGCGCCGGCGCCGCGGCGCTGAATGCGGCGGCGCGGTCGGTCGTCTGCATCAGCGTCACGAGGCGGCCGATGAAGACCGGGATCAGCGTGTCGATCAGCGCGACCGCGAGGCCGCTTGCGAACATCGCCGCATACAGGCCGCGGGTCTGCCGAATGAAGTGCCAGAAGAACGCGACGAGCCCCGGCGGCGGCGCGCCGCGCGGCAGTTCGGTGGGGCGGATGCGCTGCTCGAAGAAGGCGAACATGGACGGCCAATGCAAAGCGGCGCAGGCTTGTGGCGAGCGCCGCGGTTGGGGGATTGGCCATTGTCGCTGCATCGCACCTGGTGACAAACGAACAAGCCGCCCGAAGGCGGCTTGTGGGTCGAAACGAGGTGTTGGTTCAGGAGCCGACGTACAGCGCGTTGAAGCTGTGCTGACGCGCTGCGGCTCGCGCTTCCGCGCGGACCTCTTCGCGGCTGCGCGTCGACTTGGTCCGCGCATCGACGAATTGCGAGGCTTCGCCGCGCGTCACGGCAGTCGTGCTGCGAACCGCATCAGCCTTGACCTGGGCGCGGCTGAGCGTCGGCACCGGGTCGGCGAACTGGGTCGCTTCACCGGCGATGGCGGCGCTGCCGAGGACGGCGAGAACAGACGCGGCGATCAGTTGCTTGGCATTCATAAGGCACTCCGTGGAGGTGGTTGACGATGAAGAGAACTGTAGGCATTGCTCCTCAGTCAATAAACCGCTTAGGATTAAATTCGGCGTTTCGGTAATTGGAAGAATCGGGGTCTTGCAATGGACAGATTGCACTCCATGCGAGTGTTCTCCCGCGTCATCGACTCGGGCAGCTTCGCGTCGGCGGCACGCGAGATGAACCTCTCTCCGGCCGTCGTCACGCGGCTGGTGGCCGACCTCGAAGAGCACCTCGGCGCGCGATTGATCAACCGCACGACGCGACGCCTCGCGCTGACCGACATCGGCGAGGCTTACCTCGAGCGCACGCGGCAAATCCTCACCGAGGTCGAAGAGGCCGAGGCGCTGGCGAGCAGCGCGAGCTCAGAGCCGCGCGGTCATCTGCGAGTGCTCGCGACACCGGCGTTCGCGGTCCATCAGCTCGCCAAGCGGCTGCCCAAATTCCACCAGCAGTTTCCGAAGATCACGATCGAGCTGTCGGCACCCGGGCCGGTCGAGACGGTCGACGAGAACTTCGACGTGAGCATCATCAGCGTCGGGCGCCGACCGCTAGACGGCGACTTCGTCGCGCGCCGACTCGCACGATCCGAAGTCATCGTCTGCGCATCGCCCGAGTACCTTGACCGCAACGGTCGTCCCGAGCATCCGGGCGACCTGGTACTGCACGACGCGATGCTGCCGACGTTTTTGCGCGAGATCACTTTTCTTCGCGGCGACCACGGCGACGACGAGCCCGGCGGCGACTCGGTCACGCTGGTGCCGCATCGCCCGGTGCTCGGCACGATCCACGTCGATACCTTGTATGCCGCGGCGCTACACGGTCTGGGCATCGCCGGGCTGCCGTCGTTCGTCGCCGAAGACGCGTTGCTCGAGCACGCGCTCGAGCGCGTGTTGCCGCAATGGCATTTGATGAGCTTGACGCTGTACGCCGCGATGCCCACGCGCAAGCATGTGCCGGCGCGCACCCGCGCCTTCGTCGACTTCCTCGTGCAAGCTTTCGGCGGCCAAGATGTCGACCCGTGGCTGATCGCGGCGGGCTGCGAGACGCAGCCCGCCCGCCGGCCGGTGGCCGGCATGGCGTAACGCACCGCTCAGAAATACACGTCTTCGCGCTGCTCGCCCATCAAAGGCTCGAGCAATCGCGCCAGCGGGCCGAGCCCCTGGTAGCGCGTCGCCACGCGATGCGCGTAGCGGAAGAAGCGCGGCAGGTCGGCGCTGTAGCTCGGCTTGCCGTCGCGGTGCTTCAGGCGGCAGAAGATGCCGAGCACTTTGAGGTGACGCTGCAGGCCCATCCATTCGAGCTCGCGCCAGAAGTCGCCGAAGTCGGCGGGCACCGGTAGCCCGCGCGCTTTCGCCTGTTCCCAATAGCGCACAGCCCAGTCGATCTCCTGCTCTTCGTCCCAGCTGATGAAGGCGTCGCGCAACAGCGAGGCGACGTCGTAGCTGATCGGCCCGCGCACCGCGTCTTGGAAATCGAGGATGCCGGGGCGCTGCGGCTCGCACACCATCAGGTTGCGCGGCATGTAGTCGCGATGCACCGCGACGCTGGCTTGCGCGAGCGCGCTGCGAACGAACAGGTCGGTTACGGCCTGCCATTGCGATTGCTGCTCGTCGCTCCAGGTCCGGCCGAATTCGCGCGTCACGCACCAGTCGGGAAAGAGCGCCATCTCGCGACGCAGCAGCGCGTCGTCGTAGGCCGGCAAGCTGCTCGCGTCGACGCCTTGCTGCCACGTGAGCAGCGCCGCGATCGCATCGCGCATCAGCCGGTTCACCGCATCGGTGTCGCCGGCGGCGACCGCGTCTTGCAGCGCGCCGAGGTACAGGCGCGAGCCGAGATCGCTGATCAGCAAGAATCCCTGCGCATCGCTGCGCTCGACGATGCGCGGCGCATTCAACCCGGCGTCGGCGATCAGCTGTGCGATGTGCGCGAAAGGCCGCACGTCTTCCTGCGGTGGCGGCGCGTCCATGACGATGTACGACGCACCGTCGGCGGTGATGCGGAAGTAGCGGCGAAAACTCGCGTCGCTGGACGCCGCGCACAGCGTCGCCGGGTGCAGCCTGTGGCGCGGCCCGACATCGGCGAGCCAGGCATCGAACTGAAGTCGTCGCGCACCGTCCGGCCAGGCGATGTCTGAGGGAAGTGGGGGCGCTGAAGGCTGGGTCATCGCAGACTCGGATGCGCGCCGCAGGAGTCGTCGGCGCGGGGTTGGCGGTGGCCGTGTGCGGCGGACACCCTCATGGATAATCGATTCTACAAACCAGCCCGACAACCGGTCATGGACAACGTCACGCAAACGCGCGGCGTACCTCGAATCCGCGGGCATCTGATCGCTCTCATCCTGCCTTGCTGCGCCGTTCTCGCACCCCTCGCCGCACACCGACTGCGCGCCTTGCTCCGCTCGCGGCCGCATTGGCGTTGACGACGAGCGGCGTCGCGGCGCAAGGCGAGGCTGACGCGGGCATCGAGCTGCAGCTCGCGCCGTCGCTGCAGCCGGCGCCGCGCGGCGACGCGGCGAAGAAGCTGCCGATCGTCTTGCAGGCGCGCGAGGTGCGCGGGCGGCCCGACCTCGAGACGGTGGCCGAAGGCGATGCCGAGTTTCGCCGCGGCGGCCTTGTGATCCGCGCCGACCGCCTGAGCTACGACCACCCCGACGACCTCGCCGTTGCCCACGGCAATGTGCGGGTCAGTCGCGACGGCAACATCTACACCGGCCCCGACTTGCAGCTGAAGGTGCAGCGCTTCGAGGGCTTCTTCTTGAGCCCGACTTATTTCTTCAGCCGCACCGGAGCCGGCGGGTCGGCGCAGCGCATCGATTTCATCGACGACCAGCGCGCCATCGCGACCGGCGCGACCTACACCAGTTGCCCGCCCGACGGCAGCGCCGGGCCGGCGTGGCTGCTCAGCACGCGGCGGGTGAAGCTCGACTTCGAAGCCAACGAAGGCATCGCCGAGGGTGCGGTGCTGCGCTTCCTCGGCGTGCCGATCCTCGGTGCGCCGGTGCTCAGCTTTCCGCTCACCGACGAGCGCAAGTCGGGCTGGCTTCCGCCGAGCATCAACATCGATAACCGCAGCGGCCTGCAGACCTCGGTGCCCTACTACTGGAACATCGCACCGAACCGCGATGCCACATTCACGCCGGGCATTCTGACCAAGCGCGGCGTGTCGCTCGGCACCGAGTTCCGCTATCTCGAGCCGCGCTACGCTGGCGTTGCCAAAGTCGACGTGCTGCCCAACGACCGCATCACCGGCCGCGCGCGCTACGCGCTCGACTGGGGCCACGAGGCCGAGCTGATCAACGAGACGCGCTTCGCGATGCATTTGCTGCGCGCATCGGACGACGAGTATTGGAAAGACTTTCCGCGCGGAATTAAGAGCCTGACGCCGCGGCTGCTGCTGTCGGACGCGCAGGCGATTCGCGATGCCGGCGCATGGACCACATACGCGCGCGTGCTGCGCTGGCAGGTGCTGCAAAACCTCGACCCGCAGAATCCTGAGAACCAAGGGCTGATCGTCGCGCCCTACGAGCGGCTGCCGCAGATCGGCGCGCGCACCGTGCGTCGCTTCGGGTCCGGTCTCGAATTCGGCTTCGAAGGCGAATTCAACCGCTTCACGAATCCGGTGGGCACGGTTGCGCCCGGTTCGGTGGCCGGAACCACCATCCCGCTCGATCGCCCAACCGGCATGCGCGTCCATGCGCTGGCGAGCCTGGCGCGGCCGTGGGTCACGCCGGGCTGGAGCCTGACGCCGCGATTGAGCTTGAACGCGGCGACCTATTCGCTCGACCGGCCGATCGTGTCGCCGTCGCAGCCGCAGTTCGACGGCCGCAGCAGCGTGTCGCGCATCATCCCGACCTTCAGCGTCGACAGTGCCTGGACCTTCGAACGCGAAACGAGCTGGTTCGGTCGCGTCGTGCGGCAGACCCTCGAGCCGCGCCTGCTCTATGTCAACACGCCGTTTCGCGAGCAAACCGGGCTGCCGAATTTCGATTCCGCGGGCAAGGATTTCAACTTCGAGTCGATCTACACCGAGAACGCGTTCTCCGGCATCGACCGCGTGTCCGACGCACATCAGCTGACCGCCGGCGTCACGACGCGGCTGCTGGACCCGCTGACGGGCGCCGAAGCGCTGCGGCTCGGCGTCGCGCAGCGCTATCTGTTTCGCGACCAGAAGGTCACGCCCGAAGGCACGACCTTGACGCAGCGTTTCTCCGATGTGCTGCTGCTCGGATCGAGCAACCTCGTCACCCACTGGAACCTCGACGCGTCGCTGCAGTACAGCCCGGACAGCAACCGCATCGCACGCTCGATCGTCGGCGTGCGCTACTCGCCGGGGCCGTTTCGAACCGTCAACGCCACTTACCGGCTGACCCGCGGTCTGACCGAGCAGGTCGAGCTCGGCTGGCAGTGGCCGCTGTATGGCCGCACGCCCGACGAAGCGCGGGCGGCCCCTTCATCCGGATCGCAAAGTTGCAAGGGAACTTGGTACGGCGTGGGCCGCATCAACTACAGCACGCGCGACAGCCGGATCACCGATTCGATCATCGGCACCGAATACGACGCCGGCTGCTGGATTGCCCGCGTCGTCGCCGAGCGGCTGTCGACCGGCCGTGCCGAGGCGACCACCCGTTTGCTGTTCCAGCTCGAGCTCGTGGGCTTGTCGCGGCTGGGTTCCAACCCGCTGCAGGTCTTGAAGGACAATATCCCCGGTTACCGCCTGCTGCGCGACGGCACTGCGCCTCCCGCCACCACCCGTTTCTATGATTGATCGCACTCCGATGTTCCACGCGCTTCTTCGTGCCGCCGCATTGGCCTGCGCCGCTGTTCTGCTCACGCCGGGCGTCGGCGCCCAACCGGAGAAGAGCGCGCGCTCGACGCCGCGGCCCGGCGACTACATCCTCGCCATCGTCAACCAGGAGCTGGTCACCGCCGGCGAGCTCGAGCAGCGCATCGTCCGGGTGCGCGACGCCGCCGCTCGCAACGGCGCGAAGCTGCCGCCACCGAGCGAACTGCGTCAGCAGCTGCTCGATGCGTTGATCGAAGAGCGGGTCCAGGTGACCTACGCGCGCGACAGCGGCCAGCGCATCGACGAAGCCGAGCTCGACCGAGCTGTCGCCAACGTGGCGCTGCAAAACCAGGTGACGATGGCGCAGCTGCGGCAGCGCCTGGCAGCCGACGGCGTCGACTTCGGGCGCTTCCGCAACAACGTGAAGGATCAGCTGCTGGTCGAGCGCGTGCGCGAGCGCGAAGTGCAGGCGCGCATTCGCATCACCGACGCCGAGATCGATGCGGTGCTCGACAAGCAACGCGCGCAGGCCGGCTCGTCGATCGAGTACAACATCGCGCAGATTCTCGTCAGCGTGCCCGAGGGTGCCGGCGACGCGGTGGTGGCACAGCGTCGCGCCCGCGCCGAAGCAGCAGTCGCCCGCGTCAAGGCCGGCGAATCGTTCGAGGCCGTCGCACGCGAGCTGTCCGAGGACGCGAACAAGGCACAAGGCGGCGTGATCGGGTTGCGCCCGGCCGACCGGCTGCCCGATGTCTTCGTCGCGCGCGTGCGCGCTCTGAAGGCCGGCGAACTCGCGCCCGAGCTGCTGCGCACCGGCGCCGGCTTTCACGTGCTCAAGCTCGTCGAGCGGCATGAAGCAGGCGCGTTTTCGATCACGCAGACTCGCGCCCGCCATATCCTCTTGCGCCTGTCGGCGCAGCTCAGTCAGGACGCAGCGATTCGCCGTCTGAGCGAATTCAAGCGGCAGATTCAAGCCGGCGGCAAGACCTTCGAGCAGCTGGCGCGCGAAAACTCCGAGGACGGCAGCGCAGCAGCAGGCGGCGACCTCGGCTGGGCATCGCCGGGCCAGTTCGTTCCCGAGTTCGAGGAGACGATGAACGGCCTGTCGATCGGTGGCATTTCCAACCCGATCGTCTCGCGTTTCGGCGTCCACCTGATCCAGGTCACCGAACGTCGGCAGATGGCCCTCGACGTCAAGCAGCAGCGCGAACAGGCTCGCAACGTCCTGCGCGAGCAGAAGTTCGAGAACGCCTACAACGACTGGCTGCGCGAGCTGCGGGCACGCGCCTACATCGAGATGCGCGAGCCTCCGACCTGACGGCTCAGTGAGACATATCGCGCGCAAGCGCTTCGGTCAGCACTTTCTGACCGATAGCGCCGTTATCGGCGACATCGTCGATGCGATCGCACCGCGGCCGGGTGATGCACTGGTCGAGATCGGCCCCGGCTTGGGCGCAATGACCGATCCGTTGGTCGAGCGCTGCGGCCGTCTCACCGTCATCGAGCTCGACCGCGACCTGGCAGCGCGGCTGCGCCGGCGCAGCGAGCTGACTGTCGTCGAGGCCGATGTGCTGAGCGTCGACTTCGCGGCGCTGGCCGAGCAGGCGGAACGCAATCTGCGAGTCGTCGGCAACCTGCCGTACAACATCTCGACGCCGATCTTGTTTCACCTGCTCGGCGCGGTCGAGCACGTCGCTGACCAACACTTCATGCTGCAAAAGGAAGTCGTCGAACGTATGGCTGCCGGACCGGGCAGCAAGGCCTATGGGCGGCTGTCGGTGATGCTGCAGTGGCGCTACGACATCGAGCGCGTGCTCGACGTCCCGCCCGAGGCGTTCGACCCGCCGCCGCGCGTCGAGTCGGCCGTCGTGCGGATGCAACCGTTGGCGGTTGCACCGGCGCTCGATGCAGCGCTGTTGGGCGAGCTGGTCGCAGTCGCCTTCTCGCAGCGCCGCAAGCTGCTGCGCCACACCTTGGGGCGTTGGCTCGAACAGCGCGGGTTTGCCGGAAGCTTCGACGTGCAGCGCCGCGCCGAAGAAGTGCCGGTCGCCGAGTACCAGCAACTCGCGCTCGTGCTCAACGCGAGCCACATCGCCGTATCAAACGCGCTGCTCATCAGCGGCATGTTCATGCCGAAACTCGAATTCGCTGCGCTCTTCGCGGCCGCCTTGGCCGGCTTGTCCGTGATGCTTTGGGCCACTTCCGTCGCCCGCTCCCATGACCCTTGTTCTTGGGAGCGGGCTACTGAAAAGAATAGAAGCACCTGAATGGTATTTTTCGCTCCGCCCAGAAGTCGGCGGCATCGCGAAACACGTCGAGCAACTGCTCGCGCGCCTCGCGGTCGAAACGCGGGTTGTCGGGCAACTGCTCGAGCACGACGACGAAGCCGGGCTGCGAGCCCGCTTTGTGCACGAGGTCGGTCATGCAGTCGTACAAGGCATCGAGGTTCTTGCCGAAATGCGTCGGGAACAGAAACGCGTCGGCAATGCTGTCGAGCACGTCCTGCTTGGACTGGGCCGCTGTCAGGTTCGCATAGAGGAAATGCTGCCCTGCGTCTTGCGCCGCCTGCATCAGATCCTCCACGCGATAGGCGCGGATCGATTGAACAATGTTCGGACGGACGGTCTGCAAGAGCATGGTCTCGTTCCTCCTCAGGTCACTAAAAATCTGCATGGCCTCGGTCACTCGACAATTCGCCGGAAGCTCGAATAGTGGTCATCGGTGTAGTAGCAAGCCGCCGGACGAGTCGGCTGGCGTCCGCCGCAAACCATGCGACGCCCACCCCGATCTCGCGCGCCCGGCGTCTTGACCGTGTACTCCCGGTAGTAGCCACGTGGCTCGGCGGGAAGCACGCGTTCGCGATTGCCGAACACCACACCGTCTTTCGGGTAGGGAAAAGGACCGCCGGAACGGATCAAACGCTCGGTGGTCTGTGCCTCTTTCGGCAACTCGGCCAAGGCCACGCTGCCGATGTCCGGGGACACCCCCGGGACGGGCGCCTTCGCCCACACGGCGCCGGCGACCCACATGGCACCCGTCGCAGTGACGGCGATTCCCACCTTTCGGAGGGCTTGCCACGCCTGCGGCCGGCCTGAGAGAGACACGGGTTTTCCCTGAATCCTGAAACCGAGATGGTACAGAACTGAGCCGAAAATCTCAAGCCTTTGCCTCAATTTGGGGCAATGAGCAGCACCGGTGAGTGTTCGCTCGCCTTCAGGGAATTCATTGAGCCGCGGGGCGTTTTGCGCGGAGGCTGGCGCGACTTCGCGGCGTAAACGGCAGTCCGTGCCGCGTTCAATCCCGGTGGCCGTTGGCGGATATTGCGGCGCCACTGGACAGCAGCGCGCGCAACGGGCATGCATGTAGCCGCTACGGCACAGAACGCGCCGTTATGAAGCGCGTCAGCGGGCCGCGTTCGCGTCAGCCACCGTCAATGCTGTCATGTTGACGATGCGGCGCACCGTCGCCGACGGCGTCAGGATGTGCACCGGCTTGGCCGCGCCAAGCAGCACCGGGCCGATCGCGATGCCGCCGCCCGCCGCCGTCTTCAGCAAGTTGTAGGCGATGTTGGCCGCATCGATGTTCGGCAGCACGAGCAGATTGGCTTCGCCCGTGAGCGTGCTCGCCGGCATCACTTCCTTGCGGTAGGCCGGGTCGAGCGCGGCATCGCCGTGCATCTCTCCATCGACCTCGAGCCACGGCGCGCTGCGCTGCAGGATGGCCAGCGCTTCGCGGACCTTCACTGCCGACGGCTGGTTGCTCGAGCCGAAATTGCTGTGCGACAACAGCGCCGCCTTCGGCCGCAGACCGAAGCGCATCATCTCTTCGGCCGCCATCACGGTGATCTCGGCGAGCTGCTCGGCCGTCGGGTCGTAATTCACGTGGGTGTCGACCAGCATGACCTGGCGGCCCGGCAAGATCAGCCCGTTCATGCAGGCATACGTCTTTGCGCCCTCGCGCAAGCCGATCACCTGGTCGATGTAGTGCAGGTGCAGGCCGGTCGTTCCCCAGGTGCCGCACAGCATGCCGTCGACCTCGCCGTTGTGCAGCATCATCGAGCCGATCAGCGTCAGGCGGCGCCGCACCTCGATCTTCGCGAGCTGTGCGGTGACGCCTTTGCGCGCAGTCATCTGGTGATAGGTCTGCCAGTAGTCGCGATAGCGATGGTCGTTCTCGGTGTTGACGAGGTCGTAGTCGCGCTCGGCTTCGAGGCGCAGGCCGAACTTCTGCACCCGACGCGCGATCACGTCGGGGCGACCGATCAACGTCGGGCGCGCGAGGTTCTCGTCGACCACCACCTGCACCGCGCGCAGCACGCGCTCTTCCTCGCCCTCGGCGTAGACGACCCGCTTCTTCGCCGCCCGCTTGGCGATCGTGAAGATCGGCTTCATCGTCGTGCCCGACGCGTAGACGAAGGTCTGCAGCTTCTCGCGGTAAGCGTCGAGGTCCTGGATCGGGCGTAGCGCGACGCCCGAGTCGGCCGCCGCCTTCGCTACCGCGGGCGCGATCTTCATCATCAGCCGCGGATCGAATGGCTTGGGGATCAGGTACTCGGGGCCGAAGCTCAAGTTCACGCCGGCATAGGCCGCGGCAACGACCTCACTCTGCTCGGCTTGCGCCAGCTCGGCGATCGCGTGCACCGCGGCGATTTCCATCTCGACGGTGATCGTCGTCGCGCCCGAGTCGAGCGCGCCGCGGAAGATGTACGGGAAACACAGGACGTTGTTGACTTGGTTCGGGTAGTCCGTGCGGCCGGTTGCGATGATCGCGTCCTGTCGAACCTCGAGCACCTCTTCCGGCATGATCTCGGGCGTCGGGTTGGCGAGCGCGAAGACCATCGGATTCGGGCGCATCTTCGCCACCATGTCCTTCTTCAGCACGCCGCCGGCCGACAGGCCGAGGAAGATGTCGGCGCCGACCATCACCTCGGCCAGCGTGCGCAGCGTCGTCTTCTGCGCGAAGCAAGCCTTGTCCTCGTCCATCAACTCGACGCGGCCCTCGTAGACCACGCCGGCGAGGTCGGTCACCCAGATGTTCTCGCGCGGCACGCCGAGCTTGATCAGCAAGCCCAGGCAGGCGAGTGCCGCGGCGCCGGCACCGGAAGTGACCAGCTTGACGTCCTTGATGTCCTTGCCGCTGACCTTCAGCGCATTGAGCACAGCGGCGCCGACAACGATCGCGGTGCCGTGCTGGTCGTCGTGGAACACCGGAATGTGCATGCGCTGGCGCAGCTGGCGCTCGACGTAGAAGCAGTCGGGTGCCTTGATGTCTTCGAGGTTCACGCCGCCGAAGGTCGGCTCGAGCGCGGCGATGATGTCGACGAGCTTGTCGAGGTTCTTTTCCTGCAGCTCGATGTCGAACACGTCGATGCCGGCGAATTTCTTGAACAGCACCGCCTTGCCTTCCATCACCGGCTTGGCCGCCAGCGGCCCGATGTCGCCCAGCCCGAGCACGGCGGTGCCATTGGTGATGACGGCGACCAGGTTGCCGCGCGAGGTGTACTTGAACGCGTTGGCCGGGTCGGCGACGATTTCCTCGCAAGCTGCGGCAACGCCGGGCGAATATGCCAGCGCCAGGTCGCGCTGGTTGATCATTTGCTTGGTCGACGCGATGGCCACCTTGCCGGGGGTCGGAAACTCGTGGTATTCGAGTGCGGCGCGACGCAGTTCGGCGCGTTTCTCTTCGTAGCTGGACATGGCGGATCTCGCGGTGTTGGTGGTCGCGGCAGCACGGGAGCGACGACGTTCGCGACCCTCGGCGGATTGTAGAAGTCGCCATGCCCCGCGGCCGGCGCTTGGGCGTACGTACTTGCCGCAGCGCATTGATTCATGTCGCATCGGCATTGATTCGCGCCGAGTGCGCAAAACTGCGTAGGTGTTCGGGCGTCAGGTCCGCAATACTGGGCGACTCCGAGTTGTCATGAGCGCACACCCGAACGCCGCTGCAGCGCACGACACGCCGAGCGGCCCTACCCGCCGACGCCGCGCCTTGCTGTGGGGCGCGCTGGTCGCGCTGCTGGTCGTCGCGCAGTCGCTGCTGGTCGGTCTGACGGTCAGCTACGAGGGCAATCGGGCGCAAGAACAGGTCGAGGCCGCGGCCGCCGCCGCCGCAGCCGACGTGAAGCAAGCCTTGTCGCGCGACCTGCAGAACCTGCAAGCCCTGCTGTGGAACGATCCGGCCCGGCCGCAGTGGAGCGCCGAGGCGGCGAGCCTGCTGCACGCGCACCGCGAGCTGCTGCGCATCGAGCGGCGCGACGCCAAGCACGGCATTTCCGACGCGATCGATTCTCCGTTCCAGGCGCCGGTGTTCACGCGAATCCGGCGCGAAGACATCGACCTCGAAACCGAAGTCGCGTGCGGCGCGGCGAGCCGCCAAGCGTCGCCGGTTTTTTCGCGCAGCTACTTCGTTCCGCTGCCCGATGGGCTCGGACTGGAGGTGATGGACGTGTGCATGCCGGTGCAGCGCGGCGGCAAGATCGACGGCTTCATGGCCGCGACCTTCGCGTTGAGCGCGGTGCTGACCGAATCGGTCGGGCCGCAGGTGCTGCGCGACCATGAGCTGTCGTTCGTCGAAGGCGACGGCACGCGCCTGGCGCGCATCGGGCTGATGCGCGGCAGCGGCGTCTACGTCGCCGAGCGCCTGATCGATCTGCCGGGGCAGACGCTGCAGCTGCGCATGGACAGCGTCGCCGGCAGCCCGCGGCTGATTCCGAACCTCGCCGTCGCGCTCGTGCTCGGACTCTCGCTCGCGCTCGGCGTCGTCGTCGTCCTGCTGGTGCGCGACGTGCGCAAGCGCGCGACCGCTGAGCGCGCGCTCGCCGAATCGCTGGCGTTCCGCAAGGCGATGGAAGACTCGCTCGTCACCGGTCTGCGCGCGCGCGACTTGCAGGGACGCGTGACCTACGTCAATCCGGCGTTCTGCCAAATGGTCGGCTTCAGCGCCGAAGAAATGATCGGCCGCTCGACGCCGCTGTACTGGCCGCCCGAGCTCGCCGACGAATACGCGCGCCGCCAGGCGGTTCGCCTCGGCGGCGAGCAGCCGCGCGAAGACGCTTTGCAGTCCGCGCGCGAAGGCTTCGAGACGATCTTCATGCGCAAGAACGGCGAGCGCTTCGCGGTGCTGATCTTCGAAGCCCCGCTCGTCGACGGCGCGGGTCTCCACACCGGCTGGATGAGCGCGGTGCTCGACGTGAGCGACCAGCGCCGCATCGAGGAGATCTCGCGCCAGCAGCAAGAGCGCTTGCAAGCCACCGCGCGGCTGGCCACGGTCGGCGAGATGGCCTCGCTGCTGAGCCACGAGTTGAACCAGCCGCTGGCGGCGATCGCAAGCTACGCCGCCGGGTCGCTGAACCTGATGGAGTCGCGCGCTGCCGATTCAGACACCACGAGCCTGCTGAGGCAAGCGACCGAGCGCATTGCCGAGCAGGCCGAGCGGGCCGGCCGCGTCATCAAGAGCGTGCACGACTTCGTGCGCCGGCGCGAGCAAGCGCGCGAAGCGGTGCGCTGCGACGTGCTGATCGACGCCGTGCTGCCGCTGGTGCGGCTGCAATCGCGCAAGAGCGGGACCCGCGTCGAGGTCGACATGCCATGCCCCGTGCCGCGCGTGCTGTGCGACTGCACGATGGTCGAGCAGGTGCTGCTCAACCTCACGCGCAACGGCATCCAGGCAATGGAAGGCCACACCGCGCCGGCACATCGCGAGCTGTGCATTCGCGTGCGCCAGCACCACCCGCGCTGGGTGACCTTCAGCGTCATCGACCACGGGCCCGGCGTCGCGCCCGACGTCGCGCAACGCTTGTTCACGCCGTTCTTCACGACCCGCAGCGAAGGTATGGGCCTCGGCTTGAGCCTGTGCCGCACCGTCATCGAGCAGCACGGCGGTGCGCTCGATTTCGGCAGCGTTGCGCCGACCAGCGGAGCTGGCACGGCGACCGAGTTCCGGTTTACGCTTCCGGCAGTCGCGGCCGAGCGCAAGGAACCGCCCTCGCACGATGCGCCGCGCGAGGCCGACGCCGCCCCGGCCACCGCGCCTTGATCCGATTGACCGCATGAGGCTCGCATGACGACCCACACCGATCCACGCCTCGGCCTGCCCACGGTCTATCTCGTCGACGATGAAGACGTGGTGCGCGACGCGCTCGCCTGGCTGCTGCGTTCGCGCCGCTTGCTGTCCGAAGGATTCGCGAGCGCCGAGGCCTTCGAAACGATGCTCGCTGG
>VBCQ01000133.1:0-968 GCA_005882155.1 Betaproteobacteria bacterium | reverse complement strand
TTCCTGACCGGCCATGGCGACGTGCCGACCGCGGTCGGCGCGGTCAAGCGTGGTGCGTTCGACTTCGTCGAGAAGCCCTTCGCCGAAAACGCGCTGGTCGACCGCATCGAGCGCGCGCTGGCGCAGAGCAGCGACGCCCTGCTGAAGCGGCGCGACGCCGAAGCGGTGAGGAAGCGTCTGGCGGACCTGACCGAGCGCGAGCGCGACGTGATGCGCCTCGTCATCGAAGGCCGCCCCAACAAGCTGATCGCCGACGAGCTCGACATCAGCGTGCGCACCGTCGAAGTCCATCGCGCGCGGGTGTTCGAGAAGATGGAGGTTCGCTCGGCCGTCGAGCTCGCCAACCTTCTGCGCGCTCACGGTCTCGGCTGACACGCAGCACGCGGGGCTGCGACACAATCGCGCCCATGGAGCTGGGCGAATTCGACCTCATCGCGAAGTACTTCACCCGAGCGGTGAAGCGCGCGGCGCTCGGCGTCGGCGACGACTGCGCCTTGCTCGCGCCGCGCGCGGGCATGCAGCTCGCGGTGTCGTGCGACATGCTGGTCGAAGGCCGCCATTTCGTCTCGACGGTCGCCCCCGAGCGGCTCGGCCACAAGGCGCTCGCGGTGAACCTGAGCGATCTCGCCGCGTGCGGCGCGACTCCGCTCGCGTTCATGCTGGCGCTCGCGCTCCCGCGCGCTGACGACGGCTTCGTCGACGGCTTCGCACGCGGCCTGTTCGCACTCGCCGACGAGCATGGCTGCGAGCTCGTCGGCGGCGACACCACGCAAGGCCCTTTGAACATCTGCATCACCGTGTTCGGCGAAGTGCCGGCCGGCGCCGCGTTGCTGCGCTCGGGCGCACGCGCCGGCGACGACATCTACGTCAGCGGCAGCGTCGGTGATGCGCGGCTCGCGCTCGAGGTGTTGCGCGGCACCGTCGACGGCATCGCGCTCGAGGCGGTTCGCGCTGCGCTGGAGTTGCCG
>VBCQ01000002.1 GCA_005882155.1 Betaproteobacteria bacterium | reverse complement strand
CTTGATGTCGGTCAGCAGAAGTTCCTGGTGCTGTTGCTCATGCTGGATGCCGAGCACGACCAGCGCGCGCATCTCGTCATTGTCCGGCTGCGCCAGCAGCAACGCGTCGATGCGCTCGTCGACACTCGCGCGGTAGCGCTTCACCTCGGTCAGCGTGGGCTTGGTGATCAGTCCGCGTTGCGGCCGCGGATGACGCTCGCCGATGCCTTGGTAGTAGCTGTTGAAGAGCACGCGGTAGCTCGGCTCGAAGGGTTTGAAATTCGGCTCGAAGCGCTCGAGCACGAAGGTCTCGAAGAACCAGCTGACATGCGCGAGATGCCATTTGGTCGGGCTCGCGTCGGGCATCGACTGCACCTGGCAGTCCTCGTCGGTCAGCGGCGCAGCGAGCGCGAGCGAAGTCTGTCGAACGCGCCGGTACTGCTCGGCCAGCGGGCTGTCGGCGCGAAGCGGCGCGGCGTGCGGTCGGGCGGTGACCATCGGCATGCTCCTTGGAACCGGAGCAATGTAGCCCGCAGCGTCCGACCCGCTTCAGCTCGTGGTCACTTCGGCCAGCGACGCATCGACCGCTTCGCGCGCATCGAACACGAAGCACTCGCCGTCGAAGTGCCGGCCACCGACGTCTTCGAAGTACTTGAGGATTCCGCCGTCGAGCTGCATCACGTTGGCGACGCCGGCCTCGGCGAGGTAGATGGCGGCCTTCTCGCAGCGAATGCCGCCGGTGCAGTAGCTGACGACCGTGGCGCCTTCGAGATCGGCGCGGTGATCGAGCGCGGCGGCGGGCAGGTCGCTGAATTTTTTCAGCTGCCAATCGATCGCGCCGTGGAATCGCCCTTGCTCGACTTCGAACGCGTTGCGCGTGTCGAGCATGACGACGCGTCGGCCGGCGTCGTCGTGGCCGGCATCGAGCCAGCGCGCCAGCGTCGTCGCATCGACCGCCGCAGCACGCGCCGCAGCAGGGCGAATCGTCGGATGGTTCATCCGAATGATTTCGCCCTTGACCTTGACCAGCAGCTTGCCGAACGGGACCTCGCTCGACCAGCTTTCCTTCGGTGCGAGCGCCGCGAAGCGAGCATCGCTGCGCAGCCAGCGAACGAAGCCGCGCACCTCGTCGGCCGGTCCGGCGACGAACAGGTTGATGCCTTCCTTGGCGAGCAGCACCGTGCCCTTCAGTGAGCGCGCTTGCGCTTGTGAGCGAATGCTCTCGCGCAGCGCAGCCGAGATGTTCAAAATCGATTTCACGGCGGGGATTTTACGAACCACTCGCTCCTTAAAATCGAGCGATGGCTTTCATTCACTTGCGCACCCACACCGAGTTTTCCGTCGTCGACGGCACCTTGCGGATCGACGAGGCGGTGGATGCGGCAGCGGCCGATCATCAAGGCGCACTCGCGATCACCGACTTGACGAATCTGTTCGGCACGGTGAAGTTTTACAGCGCAGCGCGCGCGGCCGGTGTCAAGCCGATCATCGGTGCCGATGTGTGGCTCGCGCCGGAAGGATCGGAAAAGACAGCGAGCCGCCTGCTGTTGCTGGTGCAAAGCGAGCGCGGCTATCTGAACCTGTGCGAGTTGCTGTCGCGCGCGTGGCTCACCAATGCGCAGCGCGCGCAAGCCTGGTTGAAGTGGGACTGGCTCGACTCGCTGAACGACGGCCTGATCGCACTGTCGGGAGCCGACCACGGCGCGATCGGCCAGGCGCTGCTGGCCCAGGACGCCGTTCGCGCGCGCGACATCGCGCAGCGTTTGTCGCACGTGTTCGGCGGCCGCTTCTACATCGAGCTGCAACGCGCCGGCCAGGCCGGCAACGAGGCGCATATTCGCGCGGCCGTGCCGCTGGCCGCATCGTTGAAGCTGCCGGTCGTCGCAACGCACCCGGTGCAGTTCCTCTCGCCCGATGATTTCGAAGCGCACGAAGCGCGGGTCTGCGTCGCTGAGGGCGAGACGCTCGCCAATCCGCGGCGCATCAAGCGCTTCAGCCGCGAGCAGTTCTTCAAGACGCAGGCGCAGATGGAGGCGCTGTTCGCCGACCTGCCGAGTGCCGTTCGCAACACGGTCGAGATCGCACGCCGCTGCAACTTGAGGCTGACACTCGGCAAGCCGCAGCTGCCCGACTTTCCGACGCCACTCATCAATGGCGAGCCGATGCCGATGGCCGAGTATTTTCGGGTCGCGTCGCACGAAGGTCTCGAGCGACGGCTCGTGCAGCTCTACCCCGACGAAGCGCAGCGCGAATCGCAGCGCGCGCGCTACGTCGAGCGGCTCGACTTCGAGATCGAGACGATCCTGAAGATGGGCTTCCCCGGCTACTTCCTGATCGTTGCCGACTTCATCAACTGGGCGAAGAGCAACGGCTGTCCGGTGGGACCGGGCCGCGGCTCGGGGGCCGGCTCGCTGGTCGCGTATTCGCTGAACATCACCGGCCTCGACCCGCTGCAATACGAGCTGCTGTTCGAGCGGTTCTTGAATCCGGAGCGCGTGTCGATGCCCGACTTCGACATCGACTTCTGCCAAGGCAACCGCGACCGCGTCATCGATTACGTCAAGCAGAAATACGGGCGCGATGCCGTCAGTCAGATCGCGACCTTCGGCACGATGGCGGCCAAGGCGGCGCTGCGCGACGTCGGTCGCGTGCTTGGCATGGGCTATGGCCACGTCGACTCGATCGCGAAGCTGATTCCCGCGCCGCCGGGCAAGACGGTGACGCTCGCGCGCGTGCCCGAGAGGCCGGACCCCGGCGTCATCTACGCGCGCCGCGAAGCGCCCGAGCTCGAGCAGCGCGAAGCCGCCGAAGAAGAAGTCGCCGAGCTGCTCGCGCTCGCCGCGCGTGTCGAAGGCATCACCCGCAACGTCGGCATGCACGCGGGCGGCGTGCTGATCGCGCCCGGCAAGATCACGGACTTCTGCCCGCTGTACATGCAGCCCGGCAGCGACAGCGCGGTGAGCCAGTTCGACAAGGACGATGTCGAGGCGATCGGCCTCGTGAAGTTCGACTTTCTCGGTCTCGCGACGCTGACGATTCTCGAGCTTGCGAAGGACTTCATCGTCGCGCGCCACCCCGAGCAGCGCGACTTCGATTACGACAAGCTGCCGCTCGACGATGCGGCGGTCTACCGGTTGTTCTCGGAGGGTCGAACCGAGAGCGTGTTCCAGTTCGAAAGCGCCGGCATGCAGCGCATGCTGCGCGACGCGAAGCCGAGCCGCATCGAAGACCTGTTCGCGCTGAATGCGATGTTCCGCCCCGGGCCGATGGAGAACATCCCGAGCTTCTGCATGCGCAAGCACGGCAAGGAAGAGGTGAGCTATCCGCACCCGCTGCTCGAGACGGTGCTCGGCGAAACCTACGGCGTGATGGTCTATCAAGAGCAGGTGATGCAGGCCGCTCAAGTGCTTGGCGGCTATTCGCTCGGCGGCGCCGATCTGTTGCGCCGCGCAATGGGCAAGAAGAAGCCCGAAGAGATGGCCAAGCACCGTGAGATCTTTCGCGCCGGTGCGGCGAAGAAGAGCATCTCGGCCGAAGCCGCTGACGAAGTGTTCGACCTGATGGAAAAGTTTGCGGGCTACGGCTTCAACAAGTCGCATGCCGCCGCGTACTCGATGCTGGCCTATCACACGGCCTACATCAAGGTCCATTTCACGGCCGAGTTCTTCGCCGCGAACATGACGGTCGAGCTGGACGACACCGACAAGCTGCGCGTCCTGATGAACGATGCGAAGAGCTTCGGCGTCACGCTCTTGCCGCCCGACATCAACCGCGGCATCTACCGCTTCGAGCCGGTGTCTGACCAAGTCGTGCAGTACGGACTCGGCGCGGTCAAGGGCACCGGCCAGAGTGCGATCGAAGCGATCATCCAGGCGCGCAACGAAGGCGGCGAATTCAAGTCGCTGTTCGACTTCTGCGCGCGTGTCGACCGCGCTCGCATCAACAAGCGCAGCGTCGAGGCGCTGATCAAGGCCGGCGCGTTCGATGGGCTCGGTGTCGAGCGTGCATCGCTCGTGGCGAGCGTCGGCCTCGCATTCGACTACGCCGACACGCAGGCGGCGCATGCCGACCAAGGCGGCTTATTCGACTTCGGCGACTCGCACGCCGCATCGACGCAAGAGCCCGCGTTGATCGCGGCCGATGCGTGGAGCATCAAGGAGCGGCTCACGTTCGAGAAGGCCGCGCTCGGCTTCTACCTGTCGGGGCACTTGTTCGACCAGAGCGCCGACGAAGTACGCCAGTTCGCGAAGCGGCGCAATGCCGACATCATCGACAGCCGCGAGCCTCAGCTGCTCGCCGGCATCGTCAGCGATCTGCGCGTCGTCAACGGCCAGCGCGGACGCGTCGCGATCTTCAAGCTCGACGACAAGACCGAGGCGATCGAAGCGGTGGCGAACGAAGACCTGCTGAACGCGAACAAGGAGCTGCTGAAGGACGACGAGCTCGTCATCGTGCAGGGCAAGGTTCAGCCCGACCGCTTCTCCGGCGGACTTCGAATGAACGTGCAGCAGGTGTGGGACCTGCCGACCGCGCGCTGTCGCTTCGGCAAGTACCTGCGCGTCGAAGTCAACGGCAGCGTGCCGCCGGTGGCCGAAGTGCTGCGCGACTTTCCGAGCCGCCGCTTGAACACCGAGCACGGGACGTCGACGCAAGGCCTGCCGGTCCGTCTGGTGCTCGAGCGCGACGCGGCGCGCGGCGAGCTCGATCTCGGCGATGAAGGCCGCTTCTTCCCGAGCGACGCGGCACTCGCGCGCTGGTGTGAAGGAAGTCACGGGCGGGCAAGCGTCATTTACGAGTAGACACCACGATGCGTCACGCGCGTCGTCAAAGTGCACGCCGAGCGCGTTCAGTCCAATGGGATGATTGATCCCGGAGGGTTCCTATGAAACGAATTTGTCTTGCACTCGCGATGGCTGCCATCGGCAGCTCGAGCTTCGCCACCGACGTCGGCGTGTCCGTCAGCGTCAACCAACCCGGCCTGTACGGACGGATCGACATCGGCCATGTGCCGGTCGCGCCGGTCCTGGTGTATCCGCAGCCGGTCATCATTGCGCGCCCGCAAGTGGTCGTGCAGCAGCAGCCGATCTACCTGCATGTGCCTCCGGGTCACGAGAAGCATTGGGCCAAGCATTGCGCCAAGTACAACGCATGCGGCCAGCCGGTCTACTTCGTTCGCGAAGACTGGTACCAGCAGCACTACGTGCCGGCCCAGCGTCCCGGCGACGAAGGCAAGGGTCATGGCAACGGCAACGGCAAGGGCAAAGGCAAAGGCCACGGCAAGCACGACGACTGAGCCCACGACCTCGGGCTGAACCCGATCGGCCTTGGGCACCGGCGTGTCTACACTGAACGCCATGCCCGACTCGATCACCACCGGCCTGATCCTCACCGGTGGCGGTGCGCGCGCCGCGTATCAAGTCGGCGTGCTCGATGCCATCGCGCACATCCGGCGCAACACCGACGCTCCCCCGGGCAACCCGTTCCAGGTCATCGCCGGCACCTCGGCCGGTGCGATCAATTCGACGGCACTCGCCTGCGGCGCCGACGACTTCGACGGTACCGTGGCGGGGCTCGTGCATATCTG
>VBCQ01000131.1 GCA_005882155.1 Betaproteobacteria bacterium | reverse complement strand
CGGCAGTGCGGCGGCCGAACTCTTCGTCGGCGCCGGCGCGAAGATCGTCGCGGTGCAGGACCACACCGGCACGATCATCAACCGCAACGGCTTCGACATGCAGGGCTTGATGGCGACGCTGCACCGCGACGGCGGCGTCGGCGAGTTCAAGGAGGCGGATCGCATCAGCGACGAGTCGTTCTGGGACGTCGACTGCGACATCCTGATCCCGGCCGCGCTCGAAGGGCAGATCACCACCGAGCGGGCCAATCGCCTCAAGTGCAAGCTGGTGCTTGAAGGCGCCAACGGCCCGACCCTGCCCGAGGCCGACGACGTGATGAAAGACCGCGGCATCCTCGTCGTGCCCGACGTCATCTGCAACGCCGGCGGCGTGACGGTCAGCTACTTCGAATGGGTGCAGGACTTCTCCAGCTTCTTCTGGAGCGAGGACGAGATCAATGTGCGCCTCGACAAGATCATGGTCGACGCATTGAAGAAGATATGGGACACCGCCGACCACCACAAGATCACGTTGCGCACCGCAACCTTCGCAGTCGCGTGCGAGCGCATCCTGATCGCGCGCGAAGAGCGCGGGCTGTATCCGTGAGTGTGAGCCCCCCAGTCGCTTCGCTCCTGCCCCCGAGGGGCGCCTCCCTTCGGCCCGGCGAAGCCGGATCCTGGGGAGTGGCTTGAGGGGCACGTCGCTTCGCTTGTGCGTGCCCGGACTTGGCGACTACAGACTCGTCAGCGTGCGATCGATCAGCACGCCGGCGAAGATCGCGAAGCCGAGCCAGTGGTTGACGCGGAACGCGCGGAAGCAGCCGTCGCGCGTTCTCTCGCGAATGAGCGTGAAGTGCCATGCCGCGATGGCGACGCCGGCCGCGATGCCGGCGAAGTAGGGCCAGCCGAACCTGAGCTGCACGCCGAGCAGTGCCCATACCGCGAGGTACACCCCGTAGCAGAGCATCACGCCGGCCACGTCGAAGCGGCCGAGCGTGATCGCCGACGTGCGGATGCCGATGCGCAAGTCGTCGTCGCGGTCGACCATCGCGTACTCGGTGTCGTAGGCGATGACCCAGAACAGGTTGCCGATCAGCAGCCACCAACCGAGCGCCGGTACCTCGCCGCGCACCGCGGCGAACGCCATCGGAATGCCGAAGCTGAACGCCACACCGAGGACGGCCTGCGGCATCGAGAAGAATCGCTTGGTAAACGGATAGGCGATGCTGACCGCAAGTGCTGCGAAGCTCCATTCGACGGTCGCGACGTTGGTCGTCAACACCAGCGCGAACGCGATCAACGCGAGCGTCGCGCCAAGCCATAACGCCTCCTTGACGCTCACCGCGCCGCTCGTGACCGGCCGCTGCGCGGTGCGCTTCACGTGGCGATCGAAGTCGCGATCAGCGACATCATTCACCGCGCAGCCGGCGCTGCGCATCAGGAAAGTGCCGAGCGTGAAGACGATCAACAGGTGCCAACCGGGAAAACCGCCGGCCGCAATCCACAGTGCCGACAAGGTCGGCCACAACAAGAGGTAGCTGCCGGCGGGGCGGTCCCAGCGGATGAGGTCGAGGTACAGCGCGAGGCGCGACGGCTCATTGCGAACAGACGATGCGGACATGGGCCGAATTGTCATCCGCTTTGTGGCAACCCCTGCGCGGGCGCGGCGTCCCAGACGATCCGATCGAACAGTTTTCGCAGACGCCGAGCCTTGGACGGGTTGACTTGTTCCGCCCAGGTCATTCGGCCCAGCACGTGCAGACGAAATTCATCCGGCGCGCGATCGCTTTGCGATGCGGGACCATGCGTCGCGCATTGATGCAGCAACGCTCGCAAACGATCGAAGGCTTCACGCGGCAAATTCGGATGTTGATTGACAACCACGCCGCAAACGCGCTGCTGCGTCGCCTGGCTTGCCAGCCAGGTCTTTCGATGATTGACGGTGTAGCCTTCCTCCAGCGCGATTCGGCCCACCCACGCGGCAAGGCGGTCGAAGCTCGACCCTACCGACGCCGGGCCTGAAAACACGAGATCGTCGGCGTAGCGCGAGTAGCGTGCGCCCATCGTGTCGGCCAGGCCGGCGAGCCGAAGATCCAGCTGGAATGCGCACAAGTTGGCGAGAATCGGTGAGCTTGGCGCGCCTTGCGCAAGATGGGGGCTGCGCAAGCAGCGAGCTTGGTGCCAGTCGAGCCATCCGTCATCCTGCAAGCGAGCGATGACGGGCTCGGGCGTCAGTAGCGTGCACAGTGCCGTGAGGTCCTGTGCGACACCTGCCGGATAGCCGAGCGTCTGGAACGTCGCTCGCACCTGCGCGGCGGTAATGCTCGCGAAGAAATTCATCAAATCGAAGCGGATCACGACGGGCTGTCCGACATGCACGCGCGCATGCGTCAGTACCGATCGATCACGGGTGAAGCCGTGGCATGCCTCGTGCACCGGAACTGCGTCCAGAAGACCATCGAGGATTCGTCGCTGCAATGCCTTCAGCCGCGACCGAGGTGCTTCGATCAGCCGGCCGCCGCCGCTGCGCTTGGGAAGGAGGCGAAATGCATAGTGCTGGCGCTGCAGATCGGCATGACGACGACGTGGCGGACAGGCCGTGAACCAGCGGAGCGTCTCCAACGAAACACCCAGCCACTGTGCCAAGGCTTCGGTGTGATCCAGCTGCGGCAAGAGCAGATCGTGAAGCCCCAGCGGAGCCGGATGCATCGATGAAAAGCGGAGGATCCATCGCCGGATGGTGGGCGCGTGTCCGTCGGCGCTTGCTGCGCCACCACGTGGTCTGCGGCAGCGGAAACAGTTCTTCGATCAGTGGCCCGAGCCACGTCGGCTGTGCACCCAGGGCCGCGACACCGCGCGCCAGCAGCGCGTCCGGCTGCATCGCGCCGGCCCGCAGCGCGCGCGCCAGTCCGAGTGCGCTCAGGCGACGCGAGCTGCGCATGCGAAAGGGCGGCGCACACTCCAACCTGCCGGTCTCGCGTGAGCAATCACGCGCACCGCGCATTGCGGCTCACGCCGCGTATGCCATCGTCGAATCAAAGCCATGGGGGTGCCCCACAGCGCAAGTCCGAACAACTGAACTTGCGTCGTGCTTGGAGTGTGGCCGCGGGCGAATGATAGCGACGCGCGCTGCGCGTCAACCGTCCAGATGCTTCTGAAACACCAGCCCCGCATGCTCGCGCAGCGCGTGGAACTTGATCTTCGGCCAGTTGCTTTCGATCGCGCGCAGCTCGGGCGCGTACTCGACGAGCACCGTCGGCGCGTCGACCGCGTCGTAGGCGACGCGGTGCGAATTGCCGTCGATGAAGCGCTTCAATTCGTTGGCATCGTCGCAGGTCACCCAGCGCGCAACTTGGAAACGTGACGGCTGCACCCGCGCCTTCACACCGTACTCGTGCTCGAGGCGGTGGGCGACGACTTCGAATTGCAGTTGGCCGACCGCGCCGAGCAGCAGCATCGAGCTTGCGACTGGGCGGAACACCTGGATTGCGCCTTCCTCGCCGAGCTGCGTGAGGCCCGCGCGCAGCTGCTTGCTGCGCAGCGGGTCGGCGACTTCGACGGTGCGGAACATCTCCGGCGCGAAGAACGGCAAGCCCGTGAACTGCAGCGATTCGCCTTCGGTCAGCGTGTCGCCGAGCTGCAGCACGCCGTGATTCGGAATGCCGATGATGTCGCCGGCAAACGCCTCGTCGAGCAGCTCGCGCCGCTGCGACAAAAAGCTGACGACGGTGTTGGGCCGCAGCTCCTTGCCCGAGCGCACCACCTTCAGCCGCATGCCGCGCTCGAAGTGGCCTGAGGCCACGCGGACGAAGGCGATGCGGTCGCGGTGGGCGGGGTCCATGTTGGCCTGGATCTTGAACACGACGCCGCTGAACTTCGCTTCGTCGGGCTGGATCTCGCGCTGAATCGCGGGGCGAGGGCCCGGCGACGGCGCCAGGTCGACGAGCGCATCGAGCACCTCGCGCACGCCGAAGTTGTTGATCGCCGAGCCGAAAAACATCGGCGTCTGGTGGCCGGCGAGGAACTGCTCTTCGTCGAACGCCGGCGCGGCTTCGCGCACCAGCTCGATGTCGTGCTTGGCGTGCTGGTACTCGCTGCCGAAACGCTGCGCGTACAGCGGGTTGTCGAGGCCGAGCAAGATCTCGTCGTCCTGACCCTTGCGGTCTTCGCCCGGCATGAACACGCGCATCTGCTCGGCGCGCAAATCCATCACGCCATGAAAAGCCTTGCCCATGCCGACCGGCCAGGTGAAGGGCACGACGCTCATGCCGAGCTCGCGCTCGATTTCGTCCATCAGAGCGAGGGGCTCCTGCACTTCGCGGTCCATCTTGTTGACGAAGGTGAGGATCGGCGTGTTGCGCGCGCGGCAGACCTGCAGCAAGCGACGCGTCTGCGGCTCGACGCCGTTGGCTGCGTCGATCACCATCAGCGCCGCGTCGACGGCGGTCAGCACGCGGTAGGTGTCTTCTGAGAAGTCCTGGTGACCGGGAGTGTCGAGCAGATTGATGACGCAGTCGCGGTACTCCATCTGCATCACCGACGACGCGACCGAGATGCCGCGCTGCTTCTCGATCTCCATCCAGTCGGAGGTCGCATGCCGGCTCGCTTTGCGCGCCTTCACCGAGCCGGCGATCTGGATCGCGCCGGAGAACAGCAGCAGCTTCTCGGTCAGCGTCGTCTTGCCCGCGTCGGGGTGCGAAATGATGGCGAAGGTGCGGCGGCGGCGCACCTGGGGGGTCAGGTCGGACATGAAAGCGCGGCCGTGAACGCAGGCCGCCTCGTGGAAACGCTCGATTATCGATGGTGGGTGGCACACTGCCGCTCATGCCGGAGCTGCCCGACATCACCGTCTACGTGGAGCACTTGGACGCGAAGCTGCGCGGCAGCACGCTGCAGCGCATCCGCGTGCTCAATCCCTTCTTGCTGCGCACCGCAGTGCCGCCCATCACCCAGGCCGAGGGCCGGCGGGTCATCGGAATCGAGCGCCTGGGCAAGCGCGTCGTGCTGGTGCTCGACGGCGGATTGTTCCTCGTCATCCATCTGATGATCGCGGGACGCTTGCGCTGGCTGCCGGTGGGCGCCAAGCCGCCGGGCCGCATTGCGCTCGCGACTTTCGAGTTCGATGGCGGGACGCTGCTGCTCACCGAGGCCGGCACTCAGCGTCGCGCGTCGCTGCATCTGCTCGCAAGCCGCGAAGCATTGAACGCGATGGACCCGGGCGGCATCGATGTGATGACGGCCGAGCTCACGGCGTTCGGCGAGCGGCTCACCAGCGAGAACCACACGCTGAAGCGTGCGTTGACCGACCCGCGCCTGTTCAGCGGGATCGGCAATGCGTACTCCGACGAGATCCTGCATCGCGCGAAGCTGTCGCCGATCGCGCTGACGCGCTCGCTGAGCGTTGAAGAAACGCAGCAACTGTTCGACGCGACGCGAACGGTACTGGCCGAATGGACCGATCGATTGCGCGTGCAAGCCGGCGACTGGCCCGACAAGGTCACCGCGTTTCATCCCGAGATGGCCGTGCATGGCCGCTACGGCCAGCCGTGCCCGGTGTGCGGCGCGCCGGTGCAGCGCATCGTCTACGCCGACAACGAGACCAACTATTGCGCGCGCTGCCAGACGGGAGGCAAGGTGCTCGCCGATCGCGCGCTGTCGCGGCTGTTGAAGGCGAGCTGGCCGCGCAACATCGCCGATCTCGAATGAGCGTTCAAGGCACCTCGGGCTCGATGACGAACGGCCGCACGACGGCGAGCAATCGTTCGACATACGCCTCTTTCTCTCCGACCGGCGCCGCGTACAGCAGCGCCTGCGTCGCCGCGTCGAAGCCGGCGCGGCTCGCCATCAGCCACGCCGCGAGGTACTGCGATGCGAGACAGCCGCCGGCGGTGGCGATCGGCCCACGCGCATGGAACGGCGCATCGACGACCCGCACGCCGGCTTCGATGACCCAGGGCTTGGTCGTCAGATCGGTGCACGCCGGCATGTCCGCGAGCAGCCCGAGCCGCGCGAGCAGCAAAGTGCCCGAGCATTGGGCGCCGATCAGCTGGCGAAGCGGGTCGAGCTGCAACTGATCGAGCAGCGCGCCGCGGCTGCCGACCTCGTCGGCGATCGCGCGGGTGTAGATACCGCTGCCGAAAATCACCGCATCGGCGTCGTTGGCGAAAGCCAGCGGCTGCTGGGCCTGGATCGTGACGCCGTTCATCGAGGTCACGTGCGAGGTCGGGCTCGCGATCTCGGCCTTCCAGCCTTGCGGCTTCAGGCGATTCAAGAGCCCGAAGGCAATGAACGAATCGAGCTCGTTGAAGCCGTCGAAGGTCAGGATGGCGATGCGCATGAGGTCAGTCTTCGAGCAGACTGCGCAACATCCAGGCTGTCTTCTCATGCACCGTCAAGCGCTGGGTCAGCAGGTCGGCGGTCGGCTGGTCGCCGGCTTGGTCGGCGAGCGGAAAATTCTCGCGTGCGGTGCGCGCCACCGCTTCGTGGCCAACGGCGAGGATTCGAACCATCTCCATCGCCTTCGGCGGTGTGGCCGGCGCGTCGGCGATCGACGCGAGAGCGCCGAATTGCGCATACGACCCCGGCGCCGCGTGGCCGAGCGAGCGGATGCGCTCGGCGATCGGGTCGACCGCATTCCACAACTCGGTGTACTGCGCCATGAACATCGCGTGCAGCGTGTTGAACATCGGTCCCGTCACGTTCCAGTGGAAATTGTGCGTCGTCAGATACAGCGTGTAGGTGTCGGCGAGCAGACGGCTCAAGCCGTCGGCAATCGCCTTGCGGTTGTCGGCGCTGATGCCGATGTCGATACCGACCGATGAGGCGTTCGATCCACGGGCCATGTGATTCTCCTGATGACTGACATGATTTCCAGTCTAGTGGCGCAGCGCTGCATCGGCCAATCACTTGCCGCCATCGTGGCGATAGCCCTGCGCGGCGTCAAGACAGGCGCTTCACCCCAGGCAGCTCGCAGGCATAGATCGCATTGCGCAACGCGGCAATCGCCTCGTAGCGCGTGAAGGTGCGGCGCCACGCGAGCACGACGCGGCGCGTGGGCACCGGCGCCGCGAAGCTCACGTAGGTCACATGCGCTTGCAGGTCTTTCGGTACGCTCAACTGCGGCACGACGGTCACGCCCATGCCCGACGCGACCATGTACTTGATCGTCTCCAGCGACGAGCCCTCGAAGCTCTTGCGGATGCCTTCGGCGTCGCTCGAAAAGCGCGCGTACTCGGGGCAGACCTCGAGCACGTGGTCGCGAAAGCAGTGGCCGGTGCCGAGCAGCAGCATCGTCTCCTGCTTCAGCTCCTCGGCGCTGATGCGCTTGCGTTTGGCGAGCGGGTGCGTCTTCGGCAGCGCGACCATGAACGGCTCGTCATAGAGCGGCGCGACGGCGAGTCCGGTATCGGGAAACGGCTCGGCCATGATCGCCGCATCGAGCTCGCCGGTGCGCAGCATGTCCAAGAGCTTGACGGTGAAGTTCTCCTGCAGCATCAGCGGCATCTGCGGCACCCGGTCGATCGCCTGCTTGACGAGATCGGGCAATAGATACGGGCCGATCGTGTAGATGATCCCGAGGCGCAGCGGCCCGGAGACCGGGTCCTTGCCGCGCTTGGCGATGTCTTTGATGCTCGCCGCCTGCTCGATCACCGACTGCGCCTGGCGCACGATCTCCTCGCCGAGCGGCGTCACGCTGACCTCGTTGCTGCCGCGCTCGAACAGCTTCACGTCGAGCTCTTCCTCGAGCTTCTTGATCGCGACGCTGAGCGTCGGCTGCGACACGAAGCAGGCTTCGGCGGCGCGGCCGAAATGCTTCTCTCTGGCGACGGCGACGATGTAGCGGAGCTCGGTGAGGGTCATGGTCGCCTCGACCCGCTCGCCCTGAGCTTGTCGAAGGGCTTCGACAAGCTCAGCCCGAACGGGATTGGGGTTGTGGCGCGTTGGCTGAACATCGTCGTTGATGGAGTAATCGGTGCGCCGAATGAAGCAACGCGAGTATGTCAGCGTCCGGCGCGCTCGGCGAGCCACGAGGTATCGCCGCTCGATACTCCCTCCATCCGCGCTTGAAGCGAATGCGGGGCTCGCCGATTCTCCGGCCGCGGCATGTGCCGCGCATCGAAAGATCTCGCATGAGTACATCGCGTTCGCGCGCCCTCTCCCGCGTCACCACGATCGCCATGGCTGCCGCTGTGGCGGCGGCATTGGCCGGCTGCTATGTCGTGCCGATCGATCCGCGCACCGGGCAGGCCTACCCGATCAATCCGCACAGCGCACAAGCGGCACAACAAAACCCGGTGACGGTGATCACCCCGCCGCCGCTGGTCGCGACGCCGGCTCAGCCGAGCGTGCTCAGTGCGCGGCTGTATCCGCTGAACCCGCAAGCCAACAAGGGCGGGCTGTTGACGGCGGTGGTGGTCGACAACAACACCGGCCGCGGCAGTTTCTCGCTGAGTTACCTCGGCGACACGCTGCAAGGCGAGTCGACGCGGGTCGATGCGAGCTACGCCGCGTTCGGTCGTATCCACAACGACGTGCTCGGCTATACCCCGCGCAGCTTCAGCGGCCGCCGCGGCATTGCCAACGCCTATGGCACGAAAGGCGTCAACGCGCAGTGCGAGTACCTCATCACCGGACCCAGCATGGGCACGGGTGTCTGTGAGTTCTCCGACGGCGCGAAGTACCAGCTGCACTTCGGCAGCTAGGCTTTCAAATACTCCGCGCGCGCGCCGAGCCAGCGCGCGACATGCCGGTCGGCCGCCGCGGGATGCTCGTCGAGCATGCGCTCGGCGGCGCGGCGCGCGCTGTGCGTGAGCGCCTGGTCGGTCGCGAGGTCGGCGAAGCGCAGCAGCGGCGCGCCCGACTGGCGTGCGCCGAGGAATTCGCCCGGGCCGCGGATCTCCAGGTCGCGGCGTG
>VBCQ01000504.1 GCA_005882155.1 Betaproteobacteria bacterium | reverse complement strand
ACGAGGCACGCTACCTTGCCGGCCTGCTCGCCGGCAAGAGCAGCAAGACGGGCATCGGCGGCTATGTCGCGGGCTTCCCGGTGCCCGAGGTTATCCAAGGCATCAACGCGTTCGCGCTCGGGATGCGCGAGTCGAATCCGAAGGCGCAAGTGAAGGTGCTGTGGCTCAACACCTGGTTCGACCCGCCGCGCGAGCGCGAAGCCGCACTCACCTTGGTCCATCAAGGCGCCGATGTGTTGACCAACCACAGCGGATCGCCGGCAGTGGCGCAGACGGCAGAGGAGCTGGGGGTCAAGCTCATCGCCTATCAAAGCGACATGAGCCGCTTCGCGCCGCATGCGCAGCTCACCGCGATCACCCACCAGTGGGGCGACTACTACACGCGGGTCGCGAATTCGGTGATCGCCGGCACGTGGAAAGCGCAGCCGGTGTGGGGCGGCATGAAAGACGGCTTCATCGCACTCGCGCCGTTGAATGCGAGCGTGCCGGCCGATGTGGCGGCGCTCGTCGAATCACGTCGCGTCGCGATCGCAAGCGGTGTCTTCAAGCCGTTCTCCGGCAAGCTGGTCGACAACGAGGGTCGAGTGCGGCTCGCCGACGGCGCGCTCGACGACCACGCGATCGCAACGATGAATTGGTTCGTGCAGGGCGTGGCTGGCAGCTTGCCGAAGCCGTGAGCTCAGTACGCCGGCGTGCCTTTGAACGCCGGATTCAGCAGCGCGTTGATCACATGATCGCGCCACTGCCCATCGATGAAGAGGTAGTGCTTCGCCAGGCCCTCGCGCTGGAACCCAAGGCGTGCCAGCACCGCTGCGCTGCGAAGGTTTTCGCACATGTGGGCAGCTTGGATGCGGTGCAGTTGCACCCGCTCGGAAAACATTTCTGCGATGCCCGCACCCAATGCCTCGGTCATCAGGCCTCGGCCTTCGCTGGCCTGGTCGAGCTGGTAGCCGAGCATCGCGCTGTGGAACGCACCGCGCACGATGCTCGAGAAATGGATTTGTCCGATGACGCGTGCCGGCGCGTCGTGCAGCCGCATCCAGTAGCGATACGCCTCGCCGCGCGCGAATGCGCGTTGGGCCTTGAGCAGCCGATCGCGCTGGAAGCGCAGCGTCAGGAAGTCGGCCGGCATCGTCGGGTCCCACGGCGCGAAGTGCGCGCGGTTGCGCGCGTAGAAGTCGAGCACCTCGCGTGCCATTGCCGGCTCGCTCGCCTGCAACACGATGCGCGGTGTGCGCAGCAGGCTAGCCGCGGACTCGCCCGATCGCGTGAGCGCGCGGCGTGCGTCGGCGATGCGTTGGACGCTCAAGTGTTGGCGCGCGGTTCGGCGTTGGCGACGATCGCGTGCAAGCGCTGCGCGCCGGCGCCGAACGCGTAAGCGTCCATGCCGAGCCAGCCATGCGTGACGCTGCTGTGCAGCCGTTCGGGCAGCGCATCGCGGCCACCGGCACCCGCGGCCACGTAGAACGGCAGCAAGTGCTCGTCGGTCGGGTGCATTTGCACGGCATGCGGCGCTTGTGCGCGGTAGTCGAACAGCGCATCCCAGTCGCGCTCGCGGCTGTGCTCGAACATCCATTGGCGGAACGCCGCACTCTCGGCCGCCTCGGGCAGTTCCGACGGGCCGTTCAGGCCGCGCTCGAACACGCGCTGCAGGTTGTGCGTGATGCTGCCGCTGCCGAGCACCAGCACGCCTTCGGCGGCGAGTGGCGCCAGCGCCTCGCCGAGGCGGAACTGCTCGGCCGGGCTGTCGGTCGGCACAAACGCGAGCGGCAGGATCGGCACGTTGGCATCGGGGTAGATGTAGCGCAGCGCGGTCCAATTGCCATGGTCGAGGCCGCCCTCGGCGACGACATGGACCGGCAACTCGATGCCGCGCAGCAGGGCTTCGACGCGCGGCGCGAGGTCGGGCGCGCCCGGGGCGTCGTAGCGCAGCGTGAAGAGCCGGGGGTCGAAGCCGCCGAAGTCGTACACCGCCTTGTGCTTCGCGCCGGCGAGCAGCACCGGCGCGCGCGCGGTCGTGTGGGCCGAAACGGCGACGATCGCTTTCGGCCGGCCGAATGCCGCGTCGATCGCGATGCCGAGGCGCCGCATGAAGGCCCCCGCGGCGCCGGGCTCCAGCGCAATCATCGGTGAGCCGTGGGAGACGAAGACCGAGGGGAGGAGGGTGTTCATGCGGCGATTACAGCACTGGCGAGGGGGGTTGTCATTCACCTGAAACGAGGGATGTCGTGAAGGCGGCTGAAAGGCATTTCTCCCTCTCCCTCTGGGAGGGGGACTGTCGGGGTGTTTTTTGTGTAATGTCCATCTATGCGATCCATCGGCTCCGTCTCTCTCTGGCCCCTCGCCCAACGCCAATTGATGCGTGACTTCCGCGCTGGCGAATTGCGGTTGTTGATCGTCGCGGTGACGCTCGCCGTCGCTGCGCTGACCGCGGTGGGCTTCTTCGCTGACCGGCTCAATCACGGCCTCGCGCGCGACGCGCGTGCGCTGCTCGGTGGCGACGCCATCATCGCGAGCGACCAGCCTGCATCGCCCGCTTTCGCCGCCCAGGCGCGTTCGATGGGCCTCGCGGTGGCGATGACGGCGAGCTTTCCGAGCATGGGCCGCGCGAGCGACGACAAGGGCGGCGCTTCGCGACTCGTCGGCGTCAAGGCGGTCAGCAGCAGTTACCCGCTGCGCGGCAGGATGCGCCTCAGCATCGGTCCCGATACACCCGTGCAAGAGATCGCGAAGGCGCCCGACCCCGGCACCGTGTGGGTCGACCCTGCGCTGCTCGATTCGCTGAACCTGAAGGTCGGCGACATGCTGCTGCTCGGCGATGCGCAATTGCGAATTGCGCAGGTCATCGTCATCGAGCCCGACCGCGGCACCGGCTTCGCGAGCTTCGCGCCGCGCGTGATGCTCAACCAGGCCGACCTCGCAGCGACCGCGCTGGTGCAGCCGGCGAGCCGCGTGACGTATCGGCTTGCCGTCGCCGCGACGAGCGGCAGCGAC
>VBCQ01000503.1 GCA_005882155.1 Betaproteobacteria bacterium | reverse complement strand
GGCGCGCCGCGCATGCGCTTGGTGATTTCACTCAGGTAGAAGTGATCGTTGCGGCGCGTTGCCGCGGCCATGCCGATGAACACGCCCCAAGCGAAGAACGCGGTGGTCACCTGCTGCAGCCACAGCCACGGTGCGCCGATCGCGCGCGTGAGCACGTCGAAAAATACCGTCAGCGTGAACATCGTGATGCACACGCCGCACAGGATCATCAGCAGCGCCTCGAGCGGGTCGAGCGAGCGCCACTTGAGATGCCGGTGGCGCTGCAGGATCAGCGCGCGATGGGCGGCCATGGATCCTGCAAGATTCGCTGTAGCTGCGCGGCCGGCTTACTTCACCTCGCGAACCATCTTCAAAATCTTCACGGCATGCGGGCCGAGCTCGGCGGCGAGCTGGTCCTGCACCGGCTGGGCCGCTTTGATGAAGCCGGACTTGTCGACGTTCTCGACCACCTTGACGCCGATCTTCTTCAGCTTGTCGGCCGAGTCGCGCTCGAGCTGCAGCGCCAGCGCCGGCTCGCGCTTGCTGACCTCGTCGGCCGCCGCCTGGACCCACTTCTGCTGCTCGGGCGTCAAGCTGTTCCAGGTCTTCTCGCTGACCCAGATGCAGTTGTTGTTCGCCTCGTGCTCGGTCATCGACAGGATCGGCGCAACTTCGTAGTGCTTGTTGGCGAGGTAAACGTTGACGCCGTTCTCGGCCACGTTGACGACCCCCGTTTGCAGCGAGGTGTAGACATCGCCGAACGGCATGTGCACCGTCTGCGCGCCGTAGGCCGGGAACAGCGTGTCTTCGGTCTTCGTCGCCTGCACGCGGACCTTGCGGCCCTTCACGTCGTCGATCGATTTCACCTCGGCCTTGCTGTACATGTTGCGCATGCCCATCGTCAGCAGTCCCAGCACCTGCGCGCCCTGCACCTGGTCCTTGATCATCGCGCGAAACTCCTGCGCAATGCCCGGGTCGGCAAGCGCCTTCGCGAGGTGCTGCTGATCGCGAAAGATGAAGTGCAGCGAGAACACGCCGGCCTGCGGCGCGAGCGTCGACGCGTTGGCGGTCGACGTGATGACGAAGTCGATGTCGCCCGCGCGCATCTTCTGCAGCATCTGCGGCTCCTGGCCGAGCTGCGCGCCGGGGAACTGGTTGATGCTCAGCTTGCCGCCGCTCAGCTCCTTGAGCTTCGCATCGAAGATGTTCGCCGCGATGCCATACGCGGTGGTCGTCGGCTGGTCGTAGGCAAAGCTGAATTGGCGAGTGGCTTGCGCGAACGCGACCGACACCGCGAAGGATGCCAGGCAGATCACGACGGCGCGAAGCGATGCGACACCGATGCGGAATTTCATTGCGGCCTCCTGCTTTGGGCAGAATCCGAAGTGCATCTGATTTGCGGTCGACACGCAATAGCCGGATGCCCTATGGAGACCCGCTGCTTGCAGCGCTCAGTGGAAACCACTTGAACCAACGGCATCGCTGGCGTACATCTACCGGATCGAGCAAAGGAGTCAGTCATGCTTCGTTCAACGATCCCTGTAGTCTTGGCGATCTGTGCGCTTGCAGCGTCCAACTCACCGTTCTCGGAACCCGTGAGACCGGGCACCGCGGTGCGCATCAACTCGACCCCCGGGTCTGCCGATCAGACACCCGTGCAAACGGACTGGGCTTTTCAACCCGCGGAGCGCGACAAGGCGACGGGCAGGACCCCGGAGAACGGCTGCTCGTGTGCGGGCGCGAACCGCTGCTTCGCCTCGCTCGATTTCAACTACTGCATCGCCGCAGACGGGCATCGCGTTTACGTTCAGCGCTTCTGGGGTCGTTGACGACGTTGCGCGCATCGCGCAGCAGCAGCAGCAGCATCTTGACTTGCTCGCGCGCGATCTGCGTCCGGCCGGCGTCGTTGCCGACCACCGCGATGACCGGGATGGCGTGCGCACGAACGCTGCACGACGACCTGGCAGCGGCGCGCTCGAAAGAGCGGGTTCGCTATCGCTGCAGGCGCCGATACGCGCTGAAGTGTCGAAGCGCTTTTTGGGCGTGTCCCAACTGCTCGTGCAGCCGAGCCGCGTTGAAGTGGGCGTCTGCAAGCCGAGGATCGATGGCCAGGCATCGCTCGTAGCTGTCGAGCGCGGAATCGAGTTGCCCCGCCTTGAGCTCGTCGGGCGAGAACATGACGAAGCGGTCCTTCTCGAACTCGTA
>VBCQ01000010.1:2799-6872 GCA_005882155.1 Betaproteobacteria bacterium | reverse complement strand
CTACAGCGGCGACATCCTCGGCGAGGTCGTCGAGATCATGCTCGACGTGCCGCGCGGTCGCGTCGCCTATGCGGTGATGGCCTCGGGTGGCTTTATCGGCATCGGCGACAAGCTGTTCGCGTTGCCGTGGTCGGCGCTGTCGCTCGATACCGACTACAAGTGCTTTCGCATGGACGTCGAAGCATCGCGCTTCGACAAGGCGCCGGGTTTCGACAAGGCGCATTGGCCGAGCAGTGGATGCCCAAGTTGGTTCAACTCGCGCTGGCGGCCGTTGTCACCGGCGCGATCCTGTCGCTGCGCCGCCGCCAATCGCGACGCCGCGTGCACGAGCGACCCAAGGCCAAGCCGCCGGCAGTGCAGACATGGGAAGGCGAAGGTGGCGCGCTGACGAGCACCGGCGCGCAGATGGGGCCCGACCCGGCGCTTCCAGTCAGTTGAGACGCTGCCGTTGGGCATACGACTTGCCGCGACCCGCGTCATGAGCAGGTCTTGGGTTGTCATCGCGACATCGACTGTGATATCGACCGCGCTGCTCGGCGCTTGTCGGTCCGCGCCGCTGAGTCAGGTCGGGGTGGCGAGCCACGGCGCCGGCAGCGGCAGCGGCACGATCAGCAAGGTCGAGACGATCGAGCCGGGCAGCAAGGCCACCTACCTCTATACCGTGCAGCTCGATGGCGGTGACCTCTGGACCTTCACTTACGCAAGCGACCAGGGGCTGCGCGCGGGGCAGCGGGTGAGGGTGGTCGACGGCGCGCTGCAGCGCTACTGATTCCGCGATTCAGGCGTATGCGCGTTCGTCGCTGTCGACCGACAGCGGCTCGCGCGGATCGAGAGGCAGCGACAGCACGAACTCGGCGCCGCGACCGGCGCCTTCGCTGAAGGCTTCGAGCTCGCCGCCGTGCAATCGCGCGATGCGCTTCGCAATCGTCAAGCCGACACCGAGCCCGCCTTGCGAGCGCGAGCGATGCGGGTCTTGCTGTGCGAACGGCTCGAACAAGTGCGGCAGGAACTCAGCCGCAAGGCCTTGCCCCGGGTCCTTCACGCTGATGCGAATCGCCTTCGCGTCGCTTTGCACGCGCAGCGTCAGCACGCCGGGTTCGAGCGTATAGCGGGCCGCATTCGACAGCAGGTTGCTCAATGCCTGAGCCAGGCGTTGCGCATCACCGACAGCGCAGACGGGCGACTCGGGCAACTCGATGCGCAGCGTGTGGCCGTGCGTGTCGAGCCGCGCTCGCGCGCTGTCGACGGCGCTGCGCACCACGTCGGCGATGGCAAACGGTCGCCGATCCAGCGCGACCGTCGCGTGTGTGACGCTCGCCACATCGACCATGTCGTTGACGAGCCGGGTCAGCTGGTCGAGCTGACGCTCGACGATCTGCCGCACGCTGAGCAGCGACGGTGTGGTGCGCTCCATCAACCTCAACATGCCGACCGCATTGGCGATCGGTGCAAGCGGGTTGCGCAGCTCATGGGCGAGCAGCCTCAGGAAGCGATCGGTGCGGCGATCGGCCAGGCGCAGCATGCGCGTACGCTCGGCCAGACGCTCTTCGAGCTCGACGCGCTCGTGAATGTCGGTCGCGCTGACCACGTAGCCGCCAGCGCGCGCAGGCTCGCGCGGCGTGGCGCTGACGAGCATCCAGCGGTATTCGCCGTCATGGCGCCGCAATCGAAGGTCGAGGCTGAACGGCGACTGGGCGGCCGCGCTGGCCTGCCACACGCCTTGCCAGCGCTCGAGGTCTTCCGGATGCACGGCTTGCAGCCAGCCGTCGCCGCGCGACTGCTCCGGCGTGCGGCCGCTGAACGCGTGCCACGGCGTGTTGAACCCGTCGCAGCGGCCGGTGTCATCGGTCGTCCAAAGCAACACCGGCGCACCATCCGCCGTCAACTTCGCATCGGCGGCACGCTCGTGCGCAACGCTATCTTGCACTTCGATGCCTTCTCGTCATGAGGTCCCTGAGCTGCTTGATCTTTGGCGACAGATCGGCAAGCGGTGTGCCCATCGCGCGTGAGCGCGGCGCGCTCGAATCCGCGAGGGCGCGTCAGGGAACGAGCTGAATTCGCCGCCGTGTCGCAGGCACACCGACGATCTCGAGCATCGCGCCTTGCCACTGCAGCACCACCGATGGCGTCAGCATCTGCGTCGGCTCGACGTCGTTGTGGCGAAACACGATGCGCTCGATGCGGCCACGCGCAATGTCGATCAGCATGTCCTGCTCGTACAGGCTGTCGTAGCCGGTGTCGCGGTACTTCAGCACTTCGCCGAGCGGGCAGCGCAGCCGGCCGCTGTACCAGTCGGCACAGACCGGCCCGTGCGCCTCGGGGAACAACCCGGCGAGCGACAGCTCGCTGCTCGCCTGCAGGCCGGGCCGCTGGACCACGCCGTGACCGCCGTAGGCACGCAGCGCGACGAGATAGAGGTGGCCTCGGCGAACTTGCCAGGTGCCGAGATAGCCACGCAAGCAACAGAGGCTGCTGCGATCGGTGCGCAGCACGATGTGCTGCTCGGAGAGCCACGCATCGAGCGGGTTGCTGCACATCGGCAGTGCGGCTTCATCGAAGATCAGCGTCTCTGCAATCTGCGCACTCATGTCGCTGCCCCGGTCGACTGTCTTGCGAATATTCCTGCCGAGCTGATGGTGTTCGGCAAGGGCCTGATGAGTTTGAATTCTTTACACACGACGCTTCAAACCAAGCGGGTCAACAGGCTGCGCCTTCGCACGGCCATGGCGAGGAAAGTGCAACGTGGCGCGGGCTTAGGTAACGCATGGTTGAGAGACTGTGTAAAAACGTCGCAAACACACAGCAAGTGTCATGCCCCGTCGTGACTTGAAGATGACGACGCCAAGTGGCGCGACATGCCGCAGCTGATTCGAGGGCACATCATTTGCCGCGATATCGGACAGCGCCCGAACGCGGTGCGGCTGCGGACTTCGAATGGATTCGACGACCCGATCTCGATTTCGCAAAACCTGGCCCTGGCTTGCCGGCCTGGCCGTCGTCATCGCGGCGCTGGCCGCCTGCGAATGGCAGGGCTGGCCGTTTTTGAAGCGGCCGATCGAGCGCAGCCTGACCCAGCGCATGCAGCGCCCGGTCGAGTTCGGCGACCGCTTTGCGATGCACTTGCTCGGCGCGCTGCGCGTCGACACCGACGCACTGCGCATCGGTCCTCCGTCATGGTCCCAAGGCGCTTCGGCGCCGGACCTCCTGCGCGCTCGCGACGCGCAGCTCGTCGTTCCCTATTCGACCTTGCTGCAATTGCGGCGCGCCGATTCGCAGCAGCCGATTCACATCACGACGCTGAAGGTCGGCAGCGCTGATGCGAATTTGCAGCGGTACGCCGACGGCCGTGCCAACTGGCATTTGATGCCGGCTCAAGCGGCAGCGTCGGCGCCGGCTCAGGACCCGCAGCTGCCGCGCATCGACGAGCTCGTGATCACGACCGGGCGCATCGCTCTGCGCGACGAGGTGCTGAAGGCTCTGGGCGAAGCGACGGTCAGCACGACCGAAGGCGAGCACGCGGCCGTCAAAGCAGCGGGGCTGAAGATCGACGGCAACGGTCGCTACAGTGACCAGCCGTTCGAGTTTCACATCACCTCGCGCGGGGCGTTGCCGCTGCTCGTGCCGCCGGCAGCTGCATCGGCCGTGCCGATCACGATGCATGTCAACGCCGGCAAGTCGCGCTTCAGCTTCGACGGCACCGGCACCGACGTCCTCGACGTGAAGGCACTCGACGGCGCGATAGTTTTGTCGGGCCCGTCGCTCGCGAAAGTCGGTGACTCGCTCGGCATCACGCTGCCGACCACCGAGCCGTTCGTGCTCAAGGGCCGCATCGCCAAATCGGGCGAGCAGTGGTCGCTCGACAAGGCCGAGCTGAACGTCGGCGACAGCCGTCTCGGCGGCCGATTCGACTTCGACCGCCGGCCGAAGGTGCCGATGCTCAGCGGCGAGCTGAACGGCAGCCGTTTCGTGCTCGCCGATCTGCTGCCGGCTTTCGGCGTGCCGGCTCCGGGCAGCGGCAATCCGGCGCCGCCGCCGGGGCGCGTGTTGCCGCAGCGCGAGTTCGACATCCCGTC
>VBCQ01000010.1:0-2688 GCA_005882155.1 Betaproteobacteria bacterium | reverse complement strand
CAAGCGGGCCGAGCTCGGCACGCTGTTCGCGCGGCCGCTCGAGCCGCTCGATGGTGACCTGTCGCTGCGCGACGGCGTGTTGAACATCAGCGAGCTGGTCGCACACACCGCGGGCGGCGAGATGCGCGGCGCTCTCGGGCTCGACGCGCGCACGACCCCGGCAGCGTGGAGCAGCGACCTGCGGCTCTCGGCGATCGAGCTCGAGCAATGGCTGCGGCCGCGCGACAAGGCATCGCAGGAGCGCAAGCCAACGACCGGCGAGAAGCCCGGCTATGTCAGCGGCCGACTCGGCGGTCACGTGCAGTTGCGCGGCAAGGGCAACTCGATCGAGAAGGTCGCGCGCACGCTCGACGGCAGCGCTCAGCTCTGGGTCAACAACGGGACGATTTCGCACCTGGTGGTCGAGGCGATCGGCATCGACGTCGCGCAAGGCCTCGGCGTGCTCGTCAAGGGCGACGACCGCTTGCCGATGAGCTGCGCGATCGTGCAGGGGAAGGTCACGCATGGCCAGCTGACTCCGGATGTGGCGATCATCGACACCACCGACTCGACCGTGCTCGGCTCGGGCCAGATCTCACTCGCCGATGAGCGACTCGACCTCAAGATCACGGCCAAGCCGAAGGATGTGAGCCCGCTGACCTTGCGCACGCCGGTCAAGATCGAAGGCACGTTCGCTGCGCCGAAGGTGAAGCTCGAGCCCAAGCCACTCGGCCGCAAGCTCGCTGCCGCCGCTGCTCTCGCGATCGTCAACCCCCTCGCCGGATTGATCCCGCTGATCGACTTCGGCGACCGCGACCCGCAGGCTTGCGCCCGCACGCTGCAGGGCTTGCGCGGTGCGCCGGCGGAGGCGAAGGGCAAGGCGGTTGAAGCAGGACCGACGCGTCATGCGGCCGCGGCAGCGTCGGCGCCGGTGCGACGTTAGGAAACACGGAAGTACACAGGGCTGGCGCGAGGGCTTCGATACCTCAGCCCGAACGGGCTTTGGGATTGGCCCTAAACATGCCTTCGCCGCCGCTCGACCGCCGGCAGTTTCAGCATTTGCCGATACTTGGTCACGGTACGCCGTGCCACGGTCAGGCCTTGACGCGCGAGCTGGCGGGCGATCTCGGCGTCGGACAGTGGATCAGTCGCGTTCTCGGCGTCGATCATGTCCTTGATCACGCCGCGGATCGCGGTGGCTGAGCAGGCGCCGCCGCTGGCGGTGGTCATCGCGCGTGAGAAGAAGTACTTGAGCTCGAAGACGCCGGCCGGCGTCGCCATGTATTTGTTGTTCGTCACGCGCGAGACGGTCGACTCGTGCAGATGGACCTCATCGGCGATCTCGCGCAAGCCGAGCGGCTTCATCGCGAGCGGCCCGTACTCGAGGAAGTGACGCTGCCGCTTCAAGATCGCCTCGGCGACGGTCAGGATGGTCGAGAAGCGCTGCTCGACGTTGCGCACCGTCCAGCGCGCTTCCTGCAGATGCGCCGCGAGCTCGGCGTGCTTGGCATTGCGGTGCTGCTGGAACAGCTCGGCATACATGCGGTTCAGCCGCACGCGCGGGATCACGGCCGGGTTCAGCGTCGCGGTCCATACGCCGCGGATTTTCTTGACGATCACGTCCGGCACGACGAAGTGAACGTCCGACGAGCCGAAGCGCCAGCCGGGGCGCGGGTCGAGATGGCGGATCCGTTCGCACACCGCTTCGATTTCAACCGGCGCGCAGCCGAGCGCCTTCGCGAGGCCCGACACGTCATGCTGCGCGAGACGATCGAGGTGTTCGGCGATGACATGGTGCGCGAGCTCGCGGATGCGGCTGTCATCGATGCACGACAGCTGCAGCAACAGGCATTCCGAGACATTGCGCGCACCGATCGGCGCTCTCGACCGCGGGCTCGAGCTCGGTCAACGCGGCGAGCTCTTCGAGCGGCATGCGCAGGTAGCCGTCGTCGTCGAGCGACTCGATGACGGCGCCGACCAGTGCGCGGTCGCGGTTCGAAAGCGGCAGCACGTTGACCTGCGTGTGCAGGTGCTGGCGCAGGCCGACATCCGCGGCGACCATCTCCATCACGCCGGTGTCGCCGTCGCCGCTCGAGCTCGACGTCGACGACGATGGGCCGCCGGACATCTGCTGCCAGCTGTCGCGCTCCCAGTTCGGGTCGCTCGCTGCGGGCGATTGGTCGACGGGCGGCGCTTCGGCGGCAGGCAGCGCGCTCTTGCCGTCGCCGTCGGGCGTGGCGGCCGCTTCGCCGTTCGGTTCGTCAACCTCGAGGAACGGATTCTTGCCGAGCGCGGCCTGCACTTCTTGCGCGAAATCGAGCGACGACAGCTGCAGCAAGCGAACCGCGTGTTGCAGCCTCGGGGTCAGCGCTTGGTGCTGGCGATGTTCGAGTCTGATTTCTGGTGAAGCCATGGCGTCATCACTGCAGCATCTGTGCCAGAACTTCGTGTGGCAGCGGTCGCGATGGATTCGCATGGCGAACCGAAAACGCGACCGGCCATGCAACTCATTTTCGGCGTGAAAACGCGTTGCAGCGACCGATTTTCAGGCCAATCGCCGCCCGTGCTGCAGGCTCGGTCGATGCTTCGCGCTGCCGCAGCTCTCGCTCAGGCGACCCCGATGTCACCCAAGAACTTGCCGAGCTTTGTGTCATTTACCGCAACAAGTTCGATCGACTCATTTCGATTTGCGCGGTGGCGCTTGCGGCG
>VBCQ01000502.1 GCA_005882155.1 Betaproteobacteria bacterium | reverse complement strand
GGTGCCAGTCAATTTGTGGGACGAGGCCGATCGGCGCGTCGGGCTCGATGAGCCGCCCGGCCCGCGCGTGAACTTGCCGATCCAGGCGCGGCGCCGGCGCAACTACACGCCGGCGCTGCAAGACCCGCGCGCGAAGCTGCATCTCGTCGACGACGACGGCTTGCGGCGCTGGGTCTACGAGCCGCCGGCGAGCGAGCAGCTGCGCCGCCGTGCCGGCCGCTTCGCGCTCGCGCGCACCGATGCTGCGGTGAAGACCTACGCGTTCGCCGACCGCGGGCCGAACCAGATCACGCAGGCCTTGACGACACTCGACGCGAACCTGACGCCGAACCAGGGACTGCGCCGCTAGGTCGGCAATGCACTCGTCCCGGTGGTCTCGCCGCAGCTCGCGGGCAAGACCTTGCTGCTGGTGCACGGCACCTTCAGCAACAGCGACATGTACCTCGAGCAGTGGAGCGCAACGCCGGCCGGCCAGGCGCTGTGGGCGCAACTGCAAAAGCGCTACGCCAACATCCTCGTCTTCGATCACGCGACGCTGTCGGTCGCGCCGTGGATCAACGCGCTCGACCTGCATGCGGCGCTGCGCAACGTCGGCGGCGACATCGACGTGCTCGCGCACAGCCGCGGCGGGCTCGTCGTGTCGTGGTGGCTGCGGCTCGCGCCGAGCCGGGTGCGGCGCGCGATCTTCGTCGGCTCGCCGCTCGACGGCACCAGCCTCGCGTCACCGTACCGCTTGCGCGCCGCGCTCGATCACCTCGCGTCGATCGCCCACCTGCTCGAGGCCGGCGGCGAAGCCTTGTCCACGGTGCTGCCGATCGCCGCCGGCGCAGCGGGTCTCGCGAAGAACTTCGGCCGCGTGCTCAAGCTCGGCGCGAGTCTGCCGATCGTCGACGCCGCCGTCGCAATGGTGCCGGGGCTGGCGTCGCAACAACGAACGAACAACAACGCCGAGACGCGTTGCCTGTTCGCCGACAAGTGGCTCGCCGCGCCGAGCTTCTCGGCGGTGGCGTCGGACTTCCAGCCGAGCAGCGGCGCGCCGCTGTGGCATGTGTGGGAGCGGCTGCGGACCGTCGGCATGCAAGCGGTCGCCGGCGCCGCGGATTGGGTGTTCGACGGGCCGAACGACCTCATCGTCGACACCGCGGCGATGAACTACCTCGGTCCGTATCAGGCGGTCGCGGCCGGCGAGCTGCTGGACCTCGGGCGCAGCAACACCTATCACACCAGTTACTTTCGCGATGATCGCGTGACGGCCTTTCTCGATGCACGATTGCGTTGAGCGCCGCCAGCGCGCCTCGACACCCTCGTCCGCGGGAATTGACAGCGCGCAACCGGCTCCTAGACTTTCAGGGTCCAGCGAAAGCCCATGCGCGATTTCGAAGACTCCACGCTGTGGCGCGTCAGCGCCTTCGAGCGGGTGCGCCAAGCCACCGGTGACAGCGGTTTCGTAAAGTTGGGCGGCGTGACGGTGTTGCCGACCACGCTGCTCAACGACCTGAATCAGCTCGAGCGCAATTTCGCCGCCGGCGATGCGCTCGAAGTGATCGCCGCGTGCATGCGTCATCGCGAGGCCGCGCTGCTGTACTTGCAGCACGAAGAACTGGTGTGGCCGGTGACGCTGTTCCCGTCGGACATGATTTACCACTCGCCGCGCGACATGCTTCAGGCGTCGACGCAGGGCCTCGCCGATCTGCAGGTGATCGCGGTCGAGCCGCCCGGCGTACGCCCGCCCGGCCACTGGATGCACGAGCGCGTCGGCCAGGCGCAGCACTACATGCCGCTCGCGCCGCTGCTGTGGCAGGTCGCGCTGAAAGGCCCGCGCCACAGCGTGCTTGCCGAGATCGGCGGTACGGCCGCGTACCGCGCGATCAAGAACCCGGCCGAGGACGGGCTCGTCGCACCGGGTGCGCTCGGGCCGGCGGTCGAACGGCTGCGGCGCGAGTCGGTGTCGCTGCGCGACATGTCGGGCTGGCCGGGATTGAGCGTCGAGCGTGCGAGCCGCTTGCTCAATGCGCTGTACCTCGCGTCGGCGCTGCTCGTCACACGCACCCACCCTGCAGCCCGCAACGAGCCCGGAATGATTCGTGGCCTCTTCGGTCTCGGCAAACGGCGCTGATCCGGCGCTGTGACGCAATTCACCGGGGATTCCCCATCCCCTATGAACAGGGGATGACTCGGGGCACCGCATTGCGGTACCTTTGAATCGAGCCACAAATTCGGGGGTCGCAGATGAATTTTTTTTACAGCAGGACCAAGGATGGCGCCGGGTCGGCGCTGCCGGTCGCGCCCCAGCCGGCGACGGAGAAAGCGACGCGCTCGAGCGAGCCTGCCGATGCCGAAGACGATGAGGTCTCGCGTGGCTGGCTCGCGTCATCGCTCGAGCTGAAGCACGGCCTCGAAGTCCACGAAGAAGACGACACGACGATCCCGGGCGAGCTGCTCGACGCGTTCTCCTCGTCCGGTAAGCCCTGAGGGCACTCATTGGGCATCCTCCGTGCTGCGCACTCCGGAATTCGCCTTGGGAGCGGCCCGGCGGCTCATGCCGGCGGCGCGACAGCGCGGCTGAACAGCAGCAGGTGGTTGTTGGCCGGCATCGCCACCGTCTCGCGCAACACCAATCCGCATTCGGCCGCCGCGTCGACCACGTCGTCGAGCCGGCGCAGCCCCCAAGCCGGGTTGCGCGATCGCAGGTCGGCATCGAACGCCGCGTTGCTCGGCGCGAGCGGAACATCGGTCATCACATACGGTCCGTAGGTCACGAGCTGCCCTTGCGGCCTGAGATGCCGCGCCGCGCCGCGCATCAGTCCGGCGCACGCCGACCACGGTGCGATGTGCAGCATGTTGGCGCAGAAGATGGCGTCGACCTCGTCGACCGGCCAGTCGTCGCGCGTCACGTCGAGTTCGACCGGTGCTCGCACGTTGGCGAGGCCCTTGCTCCAGGCCGTGATCGACTCCCAAGATTCGCGACCGAGATCGCTCGGCTGCCATGTCCAGCCCGGCATTGCGGCAGCGAAAAACGCGATGTGCTGGCCGGTGCCGCTGGCGATCTCCAGGGCCTCGCCGTGCGGCGGCAGCGCGCGTTGCAAGACGGCGAGGATGGGCGCCTTGTTGCGCTCGGCAGCGGGGCTCGACTGGCGACGTTCAGCGTTCATCGGCCAACTCTAGCGCTTGCGGCGCGAGAGAGCCGCCGACCGCCGGACCCGGCGTTGTCCGACTTCGCGCGGCGTCGCCTGCTGACTGTTCTTTTGTAGCGGCTGTCTAAGCTTGAGGCATGGAAGTCTCAAATCACCTGTCGACCGCCTGCGGTGGTGCCGCGTTATGGCGTTATGTCGAGCTCAAGGAACAACGCAACTCGGAGGTCATCATGAAAACCACGTCTTCGATGGGAGCTTTGTACGAAATACATTACGACCCGATCGACCTGCATGGCAAGCCGCTGATCTTTCCATGCGAT
>VBCQ01000130.1 GCA_005882155.1 Betaproteobacteria bacterium | reverse complement strand
GTCCGGCACCTACCATCTGTACCGGGAAGCACGCGGCTCCTTTCTTCGGCTCGGCAGCGGCAATGCGATTTATGTCGAGCAGTTCGTGACGATCGCCACGGGGCGCGACTACATCTTGCGTTTGAACGCGCGCGCGCATACAGCGGGCGCACGGATCGCGATTGGGCTGTGCGAGAAATGGCTCTTGACCTCGTTCGATTGCGTGCAAGCCGAAGCCAGTGCGGGCGCGACGCCAGACCGCTGGCACGCGGTGGAGATCAAGTTCCGCACACCCAACTTAGGGGGGCGGCCGTGGTATGCGGCTCGCCCGGTGAAGCTAGCGTTGCACAATCCGAAGCAGGCGCTTTCGTTCGATGTGGCCGATGTGCAATTGCTCGAGGCCGGCGGGCGGAACCTTCTCGACAACGGCGATTTCTCGCACGGCATGGACCATTGGTTCTTCTCGTCGGACAAGCACCTTCCGTGGCATACGAAGAGCCTGCCCGTGGGGCTGTGGTTCGATCTCGGGTGGCTGGGCGCCGGTGCGTTCGCGCTCCTTTTCGGCGTCGCCTGTGTTCGTGGCGCGCGTGGCGCCTGGCGCGGCCGCATGCAGGCCGCGGCGGCGTTGGCGGCGCTCATCGGATTCGGCGTGCTTGGCGTCTTCGATACGCTGATCGACGCCCCGCGATTTCTCTTTGTGTTCCTGGCGTTGTGCGCGCTGTGTGCGGCACCGCCCGGGCGCGAGCGGGCGGGTGACGCGAAATGAGCGACGTGAACGGTGGAAAGCGGCTGGCAGAGGTCGACGCGCTGCGCGGGGTGGCGGCGCTGTCGGTCGTTCTGTTCCACTACACCACGCGCTTCGCCGAGCTTTATCAGCCGACGCCGGCAGCGGCCGTTTCGTTTCAGGGCGGCCAGTACGGCGTCAACCTCTTCTTCATCATCAGCGGTTTCGTAATTTTCATGACGCTGGAAAGAACGCGTCGCTCGAGCGACTTCGTCGTCTCTCGTTTTAGCCGGCTCTTTCCCGCTTACTGGGTTTCGATCGCGCTCACGTTCGTCATCACTCACTGGCTGGGCCTGCTCGGCAAGCTTGTCGACGCACCTTCGGCCGTTGCCAACATGCTGATGCTGCACGGCCTGTTCCATGTTCCGCACGTCGACGGCGTCTACTGGACGCTCGAGGTCGAATTGCTGTTCTATTGCGGCGTGCTGCTGCTGTATCGCCTGGGACGACTGCAGCAGATCCATTTCGCACTGCTCGCGATGCTGTCGCTGCGCTTCATCTATTTCGGTGCCGAGCGTCTGTTCGGCGTCGACCTGCCGTGGACGCTGTACCGCTTGCTGATCCTTCAATACATCCCGTGGTTCGCGCTCGGCATCTCGATCTATCTGCTCCTGCATGCGCGTGGTCAGTCCGCACGCTGGCCCATCGTCACGTCGGTCTGCGCGGTGCTCACGCTGCTCGTGACCGACTCGCTGTTCAGCGCCGGTCTGGCCATCGTGCTGGCGACGCTGGTCTTCATCGCGGCCAGCGGACGCGGTCGCTGGTTGCGGGCACGGCCGCTCGTCTGGCTCGGCGCGATTTCGTATCTGCTGTACCTGCTGCATGAGAACATCGGCTGGAGCGTGCTGCTGCAGCTCTTGTCGTTCGGCCTGCCGATCGACATCGCGATCGTCGTGACGCTTTGTTTGACCTTGTCCCTCGCCACGCTCGTGACTCGCCTGGCAGAGCAGCCGGCGATGCGCTGGATCCGGGCCCGCTATCGCCAGCGGCAGCAACCCGTGCCTGCATGATGGGCAAGGCGGTTGCATGGTCCGTGGCGGTCGCGCTGGCGATCGTCGTCGTTGCTCTGGCGCTGTACCGGCAGCAGCGTCAGGACATCGCGCTGCAAGCTCATCTTGAAAATATCAAACAACGCGGCGGCGAGCCGGAGGTGTCTTGCGCTGAGGTGCGCGCGAGCCGCCCCGTGGTGCTGCTCGCTCTGGGCCAATCCAACGCCGGCAATCACGGCGCTGCGGCGACGCTTTCGCTGGAACCGGTCACTCTGGTCGCTGGGGACCGCTGCATTCTCGCGAACGATCCGCTGCCTGGCGCCACCGGCAACGGGGCGAGCATTTGGCGGCGGCTGCCGGCTGCCCTCTCGGGGCTGGGAGTCGCGCGGCCCGTCGTGCTGGACGTGCTGGCGGTGGATGGCGCATCGATCGGCGCATGGACTCGGCGTGGCAGCCCGTTGCGACGCCGTCTCGAATCGACGGTCGAGTCGTTGCGCAAAACCGGCTTGATGCCCGACTTCCTGCTGTGGCAGCAGGGTGAGGCCGATGCACTGGACGGCATCGGACGAACCGGCTATGTCAACGCGCTCGGCGAACTGCGCTCCGTCCGATCTTGCTGGCGTATTCGACGACCTGCCGCTCAATGCCCAACGACGCCATCCGGGCTGCCATCGAAGCTGCGGCCGCCGACAGCGCCCGCTTCCGGATGGGGCCGGATACCGATGCGCTGCAAGGCCCGCGCTATCGGTACGACGGTTGTCACTTCACCGCCGACGGTCTGAATGCCGCAGCTAAACTGTGGGCTGAACGCCTGACGCCTCAATTCGTCCCACCACCGATCAAGGCTCAATGAATTCGATGTCACCCAACCGAATCGGTATCGCCATGGTGCTCGGCCTGGCTTGCACGGTTGCTTCGGCAGCCGAACCCACCAACATCACGGCCGGCGAGCTGGCGCTGACGCCGCCGTTCTGCCAGGACGTTCAAACGATCAATGGTTGGAGCCAGTACGGGCACGAATCGCCGCGTGCGCCGCATTGGGTGAGCCTGATGGGCAAGACCTTTTGGGGGATGCACCACTACTGCTGGGCATTGGTCGGTATTCATCGTTCGAAAGCCGCCGGGCTCTCCAAGCAAATGCGCGATTTCATGATCCATTCTGCGATCGCGGACCACTATTTCGTTGTCAAGATCGCTCCGCCGGACTTCCCCTTGCTGCCTGAAATTTACTTTCGGATCGGCGAAGCGCACGTGATGGTGCAAGAGTATCCGCAGGCCATCGAAGCCTTCGAGAAGTCGCGCCAAATCAAGCCGGATTATTGGCCGCCCTATGTGGCGCAGGCCGAACTGCTCGAGAAGATGGGGCTGAAATCAAAGGCTGTGGCCCTGCTCGATGAAGGACTTCAGAAAATGCCGGGTGAGCCCACGCTGACGCGCCACTTCAAGCGCCTCGGCGGGAAGCCCCCGGCGATTGCTCAGGCGTCCATGGGCGCCAGCGCGCCAGACCTCCGAGCCAGTCCCGCCTCGGCACCGCAGTAGGCCTGTGGCCCTGTGAGCACGGTTCAGCGCTCATTGTGGATATCTGCGGTCGACAGCTATTCGGGGCTTTTTCTCCAGTTAGCCGGCGCGGTCATCATCGCGCGCGTGCTGACGCCGAAGGAGATCGGAATCTTCGCCGTCGCTGCGGTTTTTTCGGGGCTTGCGAGCATGTTCCGCGACTTCGGCATTGCCGAATACATGATTCAGGAGAAGGAGCTCACATCCCAAAAGATTGCCGCCGCCCTGACATTGAACATCATTGTTTCGTGGGCGATGGCAAGCGCAATGTTTCTGGGCGGACCGTTGGCAGCCGCGTTCTACGGCAATCCAGGAATTGCCGCGGTGATGCGGGTCCAGTCGATGAGTTTTCTTCTCGTGCCGTTTGGTGCGGTGACCATGGCCTACTTTCGGCGCGAGCTCGACCTTCGGCCGCTATTGATTTGCAATTTCGCGGGCAATGTGACGGCGTTCGCCGTCTCCGTTTCGCTCGCGTTGCTCGGTTTCGGATACATGAGCTTGGCTTGGTCGGGGCTGGCCGCGATCGCGGTGACCGTGGCAGGATCGGTCTGGTTCCGCCCAGCGACGTTCCCGCGGTGGCCCAGCTTGCTCGGCTTGGCCGAGGTGTTCCACTTCAGCAAGTTCGCCAGCTCGGTGTACATCGTCGGCCAAGTCGGCAAAGGAGCGCCGGAAATGATCATCGGGCGTGCCCAAGGCATGGTCGCGGTGGCGATGTTCAGCCGCGCCAATGGCCTCGTCGAGATGTTCAATCGTCTCGCGCTGCGACCGGTGATGTTGGTCTGCATGCCTTACTTCGCCAAGAGCGACCGTGAGCAGGGCGCGATCGCCGAGGCTTATCTGAAGAGCGTGTCGTACCTCACCGCGGTGGGTTGGCCTTTTCTGGCTTTCATGGGTATCGCCGCGTTGTCGGCGATCCGCATCGTCTATGGCCCGCAGTGGGACGCCGCCGTCCACCCGGCCCAGATCCTGTGTGCGGCCTTCGCATTGGAGCTCGTGCATGTGATGTCCCGCGAGGCCTTGCTGGCCCGCGGCGAGGCGCGCGCCGCCAACTCGCTCCAGATAGGGATGCTGCTGTTTCAGATCATCGGATTGCTTGCCGCGATTCCTTTCGGAATCATCGGCGCGGCCTGGGGCGTGCTGGCGGCATCCGGATGCGGCATCTATCTGTCGCAGTGGTATCTCGCGCGAGGCATCGGGCTGCGCGCATCAGAGTTGTTGCGCTCGTGCGTTCCCAGTTTGTATCTGACGATTGGCGCGGTGGCGCCCGCCGCAGCCTGGGCCATGGTGACGGGGGTGACACTCGACAATTACGTGTCGTTCGGCGTCATCGGCGGCCTGATGACCGCGACGTCGTGGTTGTTCACGCTGCACCTGCTCAAGCATCCTCTGATGAAAGAGATCGTCGAGTCGACTCGCCACACCATTGCCGTTCTTCGGCCGAAAACCTGAAGACGCAAAGGCCAGGAGACGTTGTCCTCTTTCATTCGAGTCATCGAAGCTCGCCTTCGCCCTCGACTGGAACTTCGCGCAATTGCTCATCGACCGCCAGCAACGCGACCCCGGTCCTGCGTTTCCGACGGGGAGGATCTTGCGCTCGCACTCGACCACGGAGTGCGTAAAGTCCGCGCAAGTTCGGCCGTGACACTTGTTGCGTTCCATTACCGGCGCTTCGTGAGGAGAGCACTCCGCGTCTCGGCTTCCCCGTCGCAACGCGGCGGGCGCTTCTCGGCGCGACATTTCTATCGTTTGGCTCGCTGGCATTTCTCTCGGCGTGCGGAGCGACCAGCCCTGCCGAGACGGCGCCGGCTGCTCACCCTGAGGGCACGACGGCCGCTTCGCCTTCCTCTGGGCCGGCCCCCCCTCCGCCGCCGCCATTTCCGGCCGCAGACAACGCCACTCGGTCAACGGCGGCAGGCGTGATCTGGGCGCATGACTTCTCGAACGCGACCGAAATTTCTGCACACCTGACAGGGGGCGCGGCAGGTGTTGGCCATGCCGGCAACGCGATCCTACCCACTCAGGTGACGGACGCGACGCTTGGCCACGCGATGCGCATCTACGCGTTCGGCGCTCAACTGGCGGCGGACTTCCCGGCCAGCGGCGGTGTCGGCCCGCGCCCCCTGCAGATCAGCGACGCAACATACTGGCCCGACCCTGCGACCGCGGGGTCCTATTACGTGCAGTTGTGCAAGCCGGTCATCGATCAGGCGGAAAACCTGCTGCTCGTGACGGCCAAGAGCGGCACGACCCTGACCGTGACCTACATCCCGTCGAGCGGGCAACCGATGTCGTCTAACCAGCGGGATTGGTTCGTCGGAGACATCGTCGGCGCGCAGTGCGGCGCGAGCTGGTCGCGGCTATTCTCGGCGCTCAAGGGGGACAGCAACGGCATCGGCGTCGACGACGTCAATGCAGCGGGCACGACACTGCGCTCGACCCATGACCAGACGAACTTTCCCCATGGTGCGCAGGCGTTCGGCTACGGCTGGTACGGCAGGCCGGAGTACCAATCTCAGTTCTCGACATGGCGCCCAAGCGACTACGGTGCAAACGCGATCGACAGCATCCTGCGTTCCAACCTGTGGGACGGCAACGAGTTCTACCTGCAGTTCCGCATCAAGTTCGATCCGCGATTCCTCGCGCTCAACACTATCGATCCGAACGGCGAGGCCAATGCTTTCGGCCACAAAGTTTGGATGCTGCAATCGCAAATGACCGTGCCGCAGCAGATCACGGGAG
>VBCQ01000129.1 GCA_005882155.1 Betaproteobacteria bacterium | reverse complement strand
GCCGCTCGCGCAATTCGGCCTGGACGACCAGCAGCACCGGTTCGGGCTTTGCGCACTCGAGCGCGCACCCGGCCGATGCAGCGCGCTCCGAGGTGCACGAAGAGACGCGGATGATGACGCGTGCTGCTGGCCTGGTGCGCGGCGCCGACCACGCCGAAGCGGTGCTCGGCCAGCTCAATCGATTGATCGGTCGGCAGCTGCCCGAATTCGTCAACACCCAGCAGACGCGGCCGGCATCGCCGGCGCTGAAGTCAGCGATCTCCGACGCGCAACAAGGCATTGCGAGGCGGCTCTCCGCGGCGAGCGTGCCGGGACGTCTGGCCGGCTCTCAGGTCAGCACGCCGATGCTGCTCGAGGAACTGCACCAGCGCAAACAGGCACTGAAGCAGGCGGCGACCACGCCGGTCGAGCGCGCGACGATCGAGATCGTCGCGCTGCTGTTCCAAAGCATCCTCACCGAAGAGCGCATCCCGGCGTCGGTGCGCGTCTGGTTCGCGCGGCTGCAGATGCCGGTGCTGCGCGTCGCGGTCAGTGAGCCCGACTTTTTCGCCACTACCGATCACCCGGCACGCCGCTTGATCGACCGCATGGGTGCCTGCGTGATGGGCTTCGACGCGGCGATGCGCGCGGCCGGCGACATGCTCGAAAAGGAGATCAAGCGCGTCGTGCAAGTCGTCGAGGCCTACCCCGACACCGGGCGGCGCGTGTTCCAGACCGTGCTTACCGAGTTCGAGAAGTTTCTCGAGCATTACTTCAAGAACGAGAACGAAGCATCACGCAAGGGCGTGTCGCTGGCGCAGCAAGTCGAGCAGCGCGAAACGCTGGCGATCCAGTACACCATCGAGCTGCGCAAGATGCTCAACGAAGTGCCGGTGCAGGAAGGCGTGCGCGACTACCTGTTCCATGTCTGGGCCGACGTGCTCGCGATGACCGCAGTCAAGTTCGGCTTGCACAGCGAAGAGATCAAAGGCATGAAGCGCGCGGCAGCCGATTTGATCTGGTCGGCGAGCGCGAAGGTGTCGCGCGAAGAGCGGGCCGATGTGATTCGTCGCCTGCCGCCGCTGCTGAAGATTCTGCGCGACGGCATGCAGAACGCCGGCGTGCCGCCGGCCAAGCAAGACGAGCACATCCAGCGCCTGAACAACTCGCTGGCCGCTGCGTTCACTGCCAAGGCCGCTTCGATTCCGCGTGAGCGTCTCGAGGAATTGATGGCGCGGCTGGAAACGCTCGAAGAGCTCCTGCCCGACGCCGAGGACGTCGAAATCGACGAGTCGCTGGTGCTAGACCTCTCCGGCCACGAAAGCTCCGAGCTCGAGGTGGTGGGCGAGGGCGGATCGATGCCGACGCCGGCGATGCTGGCGTGGGCGCGCGAGCTGCAGGTCGGCGGCTGGTACATGCTCGACTACCGCGGCCGCAACGAGCAGGTCCAGCTCGCGTGGCAAGGGCTGCGCAAGCAGCTCACGCTGTTCGTGTCGCCGCAAGGCCGCGGCATCTTGTTCCAGCAGAACCGGCTCGCCGCGTTCCTGCAGGCCGGCTTGCTGGTTCCGGCACAAGACGAATCGCTGACGGTGCGCGCGACACGCAGCGCGCTGGCGAAGCTCGATGTCGATCCGAGCCGGTTGCTCAGTTAGCCCCCCAGTCGCTTCGCTCCTGCCCCCAAGGGGCGCCACCCATCGGGCCGGCGGAGCCGGACCCTTGGGCGTGGCTTGCGGGGCGCTTCGCTGCGCTCGCGCGGCTTTGGCTCGAGGGACGTTCGCTGCGCTTGCGCGATTGCGCTGTCAGTGAATCAGGCGGTCTTCCTCGTCGACGAAGAGCTCGTCGAGGATCAGCGCGTCGGGCTCTTCGCCGAGGCTCCAGAACACCATCAGCACAATGATCTTCAGGTCTTCGAGATCGAGCGGACCGCCGGGGATCGCGCTGGCGCGGTCGATCACCATTTCGCGCATCGGCGGAGGCAGCACGCCGGCCGATTCGAGGAAGCTGACGAAGCCGATCGACGCCTCGCCCAAGTGCTCTTGCTCGGCCGGCGAATAGACGCGCAGGCTGCGCTGTCCCTGCTCGCCGACATACGACTCGGCCGCCGTGGCCAGGCCGTCGAGCCACGACAGCGCTTCCTGGATTTCGTCCGACTCGAAGCCCACGGCCGACAGCTTGCGCGTGAGCTGTGCATGGTCGGGGCAGGCGTCGGGTCGCCAGTAGTTTTCGTACAGGTACACGAGCACGTCGAACATGAATCCACTATACCGCAGAGGCTGAAACCAGCCGGGCAGTGAAGTCACCAATTTCGCCGAGAACTTGGCGCGATCGTCGGGCGGAGTCGAGCTGGTTCAGCCGACGCTCATGCGCTGAAACAACTGTCCCGGCAGGCGCGCCACAGCCCCGGCGAGTTCGAGGTCGAGCAGACGCGTGCTGAGCTCGGCCGCCGACCAGCCGGTGCGCACCACGAGCAATTCGAGCGATACCGGGTCGAAGCCGAGCGCCTCGAGCAATGGGTCGGCCTTTACCGGCGCCTGAGCATTCGCTGCGACGGCAGGCTTCGCTGCCCAGTTCAGCTCTTCGAGAATGTCTTGCGCACTGTCGACGAGCTTGGCGCCTTGCTTGATCAGCAGGTGGCAGCCGCGCGACTGCGGCGAATGGATCGACCCCGGCACCGCGAACACGTCGCGCCCGGCCTCGCTCGCAAGC
>VBCQ01000501.1 GCA_005882155.1 Betaproteobacteria bacterium | reverse complement strand
CTCGATGAGCTTGTGCGTCGCGGCGCCGCAGAGCACGACTGGGCGCTGGTGCACGATGCCGCGCGCTGCCTGGTTCGCCCCGAGTGGGTCAACGGATTGATCGATGCTTGCGCCGATGACGCGGTCGGTGGCCTGCTTGCGTTGCCGCTTGCCGACACGCTGAAGGAAGAGCGCGATGGCCGCGTCGCGGCGACGCTCGATCGCGCCGGCAAATGGCAGGCGCAGACGCCGCAGATGTTTCGCCTCGGCACGCTGCGCGATGCGCTCGCGCATGCCGGAAACGACGTGACCGACGAGGCGAGCGCGATCGAAGCGCAAGGTCTCGCGCCGAAGCTCGTGCGCGGCGCGCTGGAGAACTTCAAGCTGACTTATCCCGCCGATTTCGAGCTCGCCGATCGACTGCTGAGGACGCGCCGATGAGCAAACCGCCGACTATCGTCGCACCGCAATTTCGCATCGGCGAGGGCTGGGACACGCATGCGCTGGTGGCAGGCCGGCCGCTCGTGCTCGGCGGCGTCGAAGTTCCGCACACCCATGGCTTGCTCGGCCACTCCGACGCCGACGCGCTGTGCCACGCGATCACCGATGCGTTGTTCGGCGCGGTTGCGCTGGGCGACATCGGGCATCACTTTCCCGATACCGACGAGCGCTTCAAAGGCGCCGACTCGCTCGCGCTGCTGGCCGAAGCCGCGCGCCGCGTGAAGGGCGCGGGGTGGCGCGTCGGCAATGTCGACAGCACGATCATTGCGCAGGCGCCGAGGATGGCGCCGCACATTCTGGCGATGCGCCAGCGCTTGTCGGCGGCACTGGGTGTTGCGCTCGATCAGGTCAGCGTGAAGGCAAAGACCGCCGAGAAGATGGGGCCGGTGGGCGAGGGGCGAGCGATCGAGGCAAGGGCGGTGTGCTTGGTGCTTAGGGTGTAGCTGATTCGCTGCGTTGAATGCGTTCAAGGCGCCCGCTTCAAGCGGACATGCGCGACCAACCCACCCTCGGCCGCATTGTTCACCTCGAACGTCCCGCCCATCCGCTGCACGGCCTTCTCGACGATCGCCAGACCCAGGCCGGCGCCCGTCGCCGCGGTGCGCGCCGCATCGCCGCGGAAGAACGGCGTCGTCAACTGTCCGAGCTTCTTCGGGTCGACACCCGGCCCGTTGTCGCGCACGCTCAAGATCACCCACGGCCCGGTGCGTGCATAGCTCACCGTCACGCGGGCGATGCCGGTGTCGGTCGAGCGGCCGTAGCGGCGTGCGTTCTCGAACAGGTTTTGCAGCACGCGGCCGAGCTCGGTGTCGTCGGCCATCACCTTGGTGTCTATGGCTACGCGCGAGCTGATGCGGATCTGGCTCGGGTCGCGGAATGCCGCCATTTCCCGGTCGACGAGGCCCGACAGATGCACCGGAGTGAGCTTGACCTCGCCGGGCCGCGCGTAGTCCATGAACTTGTCGATGATCGCGTCGAGCTGGTCGATGTCGAGCGCCATGTTGCGCTTGGCTTCGTCGTCCTGCACGCTCATCTCGGCCTCGAGCCGCAGGCGCGCGAGGGGAGTGCGCAAGTCGTGCGAGATGCCGGCCAGCATCACCGCTCGGTCTTCCTCGACCTTGGCGAGCTCGCGTGCCATCCGGTTGAAGCCCATGTTGACTTGGCGGATCTCGCTGGTCAGCGTGTTCTCGTCGAGGCGCGAATCGAACTCGCCTTCGCGGATGCGGCTGGCGGCGAACGACAGGTCGCGCAGCGGCTGGTTGATGAGCCGCGCGATGGCCACCGAGCCGAGCACGGTCGCGATCAGCGCGATGCCGACCCAGACGAACAGGGTGCTCCAGGCCATCGGCCCGAGCCGGGTCGGATCGGCCTGCAGCCAGTACGGGTCCTTGTCGAACGAGAAGCCGACCCACAGGCCCGGCGCACCGTTGACTTCGCTCGCGACGAGCGTGTCGGGGCCGAGTCGCGAGCGCAGCTCCTGCCCGATCGCGCGGGTGAAGCGATCGACTTCGTAAGGCTCCCACTTGTCGCTCGGCTCGCGCGGCAGCAGCTTCATCGACTCCTGGTTCTGCATGCTCTTGATCAGCGCGACGCGATTGATGCCGTCGGTGCTGCCCAAGGCTGCACGCGACAGGTTCACGAGGCTCGCGATCTGCTGCGCCGCCTGCACCGCGCGCGGCTCGAACTCGAGCGCGCGGAAGGTCTGCGTCCAAGCGAACACCCCGCCGGCGAGCAGGATGGCGAGCAGGACGAAGGTGCGCCAGAAGAGGCTTAGCGCGACGTGTTTTTGGGGCATCGGGGGGCGAGGCTTCGGAGCTGCGGGATTCTGCCAGCCAGAAAGAGAAACGGCCCCGCAAAGAGGCCGTTGGATGTGCGATTCAGCGCGTTATGCCGTGCCGTCGGGTACAAACACATAGCCCACGCCCCACACCGTCTGGATGTAGCGCGGCTGGGCCGGGTCGGGCTCGATCATCTTGCGCAGGCGCGAGATCTGCACGTCGAGGCTGCGGTCGAAGGGCTCGAACTCGCGGCCGCGTGCGAGCTGTGCCAGCTTGTCGCGCGACAGCGGTTGGCGCGGGTGGCGCACGAGCGCCTTGAGCATCGAGAACTCGCCGGTCGTCAACGCAATCTGCTCGCCTTCCTTCGACAGGCGGCGCAGCGCGAGGTCGAACTCGAAGGGGCCGAAGGTCACGGTCAGCGCGTCCTTGGCCGGCGCGCCCGGCGCTTCGAGCGACGGACGGCGGCGCAGCACGGCATGGATGCGCGCCAGCAGCTCGCGCGGGTTGAACGGCTTGGGCAGGTAGTCGTCGGCACCGACTTCGAGGCCGACGATGCGGTCGACGTCTTCGACCTTGGCGGTGAGCATGATGATCGGCGTCACATCGTTCGCCGCGCGCAGGCGGCGGCAGATCGACAGGCCGTCTTCGCCCGGCAGCATCAGGTCGAGCACGATCAGGTCAACCGTCTCGCGTGTCAGCACGCGGTTGAGTGCCTTCGCGTCTTCGGCGAGCAGCACTTCGAATCCCTCTTGCGTGAGGTAGCGCCGCAGCAGGTCGCGGATTCGCGCGTCGTCATCGACAACGACGACACGGTCGGCGCGGGCAGTGGATGCGGTGGTCATGGGCAAGCTCCGAATTTGTAACAGAGGCATTTTGCGCAGGTTTGAACTGCGATTTTGGGCACTTTGACCAGCTGTTACAAATCTTGCGTTCACCTCCTTGCGGTTGAAACAAGCGTGAACTTTACGATCGGCCGATGAAGCAACTCATCGCGTCGCTGCTCCTTGTCGTCGGCCCCGTGCTCACCTGCGCAGCGCGGGCCGATCAACCACCGCCGTCGGGTGTGGTGAACCTGTCGTCGAGCTCCAGCGTCGAGGTCAGCAAAGACTTGATGACGGTGACCTTGAGCACAACGCGCGATGGGCCCGACGCGAACGGCGTGCAGGCGGCGCTGAAGCAGGCGTTGGACGCTGCGCTCGCCGAAGCGCGCAAAGTCGCCAAGCCGGGCGCGGTCGACGTCCGCACAGGCAACTTCGCGATCGGTCCGCGCTACACCAACAAGGGCCTGTTGACCGGTTGGCAGGGCAGCGCCGAACTCATCGTCGAAGGCCGCGACATGCCGGCCATCGCCCAGCTGGTCGGCCGCATCTCGAGCATGACGATCGGCCATGTCGGCTACAGCCTGTCGCGCGAGCTGCGCGAGAAGAGCGAGAGCGACGTCGCGGCTCAAGCCATCGCGCGCTATCGCGCCAAGGCCGCCGAGGTCGCGAAGCAGTTCGGATACGCCGGCTATGAAATCCGCGAGGTCAGCGTGACGGCGAGCGAGCCGCCGGGCGGGCCGGTGCCGATGATGCGAGCGAACGTGCTGCAAGCGAGCTCGGATGCAGCCTTGCCGACCGAAGCCGGTAAGGCGCTCGTGTCGGTCTCGGTCAACGGCACGATTCAGATGAAGTGACGGTCACTCACTGAGCCACCCACCCGCCGTCCATATTCCACGCTGCCCCGCGCACATTCTCCGCCGCCGGCGAACTCAGAAAAACCGCCAGCTCGCCGAGCTGCTCCGGCGTCACGAACTGCAACGACGGTTGCTTCTCGGCGAGCAGCTCGCGCTTGGCGGCATCGAGCGCGATACCGTCGCGCGCCGCGTTGGCGTCGATTTGTTTCTGCACCAGCGGTGTCAGTACCCGGCCGGGACAGATCGCGTTGACCGTGATGCCGGTCGTCGCCGTCTCCAGCGCGATCGCTTTCGTGAAGCCGACGATGCCGTGCTTGGCCGCGACGTAGGCCGACTTCTGCGCCGACGCCACCAGACCGTGCGCCGACGCGATGTTGATGACGCGGCCCCAGTTCTTCACCCGCATGTGCGGGATCGCCAGCCGCGTGGTGTGGAACGCCGAGCTCAGGTTGATCGCGATGATCGCGTCCCACTTGTCGACGGGGAAGTCCTCGACGTTGGCCACATGCTGGATGCCGGCGTTGTTGACGAGCACGTCGACGCCGCCGAACTCCGAGGCCGCGTAGGCCATCATCTCGGCGATCTCTTCGGGCTTGCTCATGTCGGCGCCGTGATAGCCGACCTTCACGCCGAGCGCATCGACCTGCGCCTTCGGGCCTTCGGTGTCGCCGAAGCCGTTGAGCACGATGCTGGCGCCTTGCCGCGCCAGGCTCAGCGCGATGCCCAGACCGATGCCGCTGGTCGAGCCGGTGACGAGAGCGGTTTTTCCTTTGAGCATGCTGCAAATCTCCGGATTGATACGATCCATTGATTATCGAAGACGAAAGCGCATGCCATGCAGCAACCCCGCCTGAACCACGTGCAGTGCCTGGATACGCGCGGCCTGCATCGCACGGCGTACTGGGAGTGGGGTGATGCGGCGAACCCCAAGGTGCTGGTCTGCGCGCATGGCTTGTCGCGTCAGGGGCGCGACTTCGACGCGCTCGCGCAATCGCTGCTGAGCGAGTACCGCGTCGTGTGCCCCGATGTGGTCGGCCGCGGCCAATCCGATTGGCTCGCTGACCCGCTCGGCTATCAGCTTCCCGCCTACGTATCCGACATGGTCACGCTGCTCGCGCGCGTCGATGCGCAGACGCTGCATTGGGTCGGCACGTCGATGGGCGGCTTGATCGGGCTCGGTCTCGCATCGCTGCCGCGCTCGCCGATACAGCGCCTCGTGCTCAACGACGTCGGCCCGACGATCCAGCCCGAAGCGATCCAGCGCATCGGCGCCTACCTCGGCCTGCCGATGCACTGGTCCTCGCTCGAAGAAGCGGCCGACTACATGCTGACGATCTCGAAGGGCTTCGGCACGCATACGCGCGAGCAATGGCTCGCGCTGACGCGCCCGATGCTCAAGCCCGACGGCGATGGTTTCAAGCCGCACTACGACCCGCAGATTGCGGTGCCGTTTCGCGCGATGACGCCCGAGATGGCAGCCGCCGGTGAAGCGAGCCTGTGGAAAGCCTACGACGCGGTGAAATGCCCGACGCTGCTCCTGCGCGGCGCCGATTCCGACCTGTTGACGCGCGACACGGCGCTCGCGATGACACAGCGCGGCCCCAAAGCGAGACTGCACGAGTTCAGCAACGTCGGTCATGCGCCGATGATCGTCGTGCCCGAGCAGATCGCCGTCGTGAGGGAATTTTTACTGTCGCCATGAAGACCGGTGTGCTGGACGCCCGCCCCGAGGCAGCGCCCATCGTCCAGTTGGTCGACGATCACGCGGCAGACGAAGCCGCGCAGCTGGTTCGCGCGCGCGCGTTCGCCGAGCCGCTGCTGTCGGGCCAGCCGCTGGACACCGGCGAAGACGCGCTCGCGCATGCCGACGGCGTTGCCGCGATCCTCCAAGGCATCGGCGCTGCGCCGTCGATGCGCGCCGCCGCCTACCTCGTCTACGCCGGCGATTACTTGAGCAAGCCCGAGGAGGTCGTCGCCAAAGCCTTCGGCGCGTCGCACGCGAGCCTGGTGTCGAACACGCGCAAGCTGGTGCAGATCCAGCGCGCCGCGCGCGAGGCGAAGGTCGGCGAAGACCAGCGCGCGTTGCAGACCGAGCGCGTGCGCAAGATGCTGCTCGCGTTCTCGCGCGACCTGCGCGTGGTGCTGCTGCGCCTCGCGTCGCGTCTGCAAACGCTGCGCTACTACGCGGCCAGCAAGCAGCCCTGCCCGCAGGTGCTGGCGCGCGAGTCGATGCAGGTCTTCGCGCCGCTCGCCAATCGCCTCGGCATCTGGCAGATCAAGTGGGAGATCGAGGACCTGTCGTTTCGCTTCCTGCAGCCCGAGCAATATAAGACGATCGCCCGCATGCTCGACGAGACGCGCGTCGAGCGCGAGCGCCGCGTCGAGGGTTTTCGCCGGCGCCTGGGCGACGAGCTGCGCCGCCACGGCGTGCGCGCCGAAGTGCAGGGCCGGCCCAAGCACCTCTACAGCATCTGGAAAAAGATGCAGGGCAAAGGCATCGCGTTCTCGCATGTGTTCGACGTGCGGGCGGTGCGCGTCGTCGTTTCCGACGTGCCCGATTGCTACGCCGTGCTGAGCCGCGTGCACGAGCTGTATCACGCGGTGGCGGGCGAGTTCGACGACTACATCGCGCGGCCGAAGCCGAACGGCTATCAGTCGCTGCACACAGTTGTTCTCGACGACGACGATCGTGCAGTCGAAGTGCAGATCCGCACCCGAGCGATGCACGAGCATGCTGAGCACGGTGTCGCTGCGCACTGGGCCTACAAGGAAGCCGGCGTCAAGGGCTACGCCGGCATCGCGGCAGGTGCCGACTTCGATGCGCAGGTGGCCGAAGCGCGCAAGGCGGTGCTGCGTCAGCTGCTCGCGTGGGAGCGCGACTTCGTCGAGGGCGAGAAGCCACCGAGCGGCGACGCCGTGTTCGACGACCGCATCTACGTCTTCACGCCCGACGCCGCGGTGGTCGAGCTGCCGGCCGGTGCGACGCCGATCGACTTCGCCTACGCGGTGCACACCGATCTCGGGCACCGCTGCCGCGGCGCGAAGGTCGACGGCGTGATGGTGCCGTTGAACACGCCGCTGCAAAGTGGGCAGACCGTCGAGGTCAGTGCGATCAAGGAAGGCGGGCCGTCGCTCGACTGGCTCAACGCCGATCTCGGCTTTTTGAAGAGTTCGCGATCGAAGTCGAAGGTGCGTGCCTGGTTCAACGCGCGGGCGCTCGCCGAGACCATTGCGCGCGGTCGAGAGGCAGTCGAGAAGCTGCTGCAGCGTGAGGGAAAGACTGCAGTCAAGCTCGATGATCTTGCGTCGCAACTCGGCTTTCGCAATGCCGACGCGCTGTTCGAAGTCGTCGGCAAAGACGAGTTCTCGCTGCGCCATATCGAGGCGCTGCTGCGTCCCGCCGAACCGCTGCCGACACCCGACGAAGTCATCGCGCTGAAGCGCTCGCGGCCTGAAGGCGAATCGCCGAAGGGCGGCGTGCTGGTGGTCGGTGTCGAGTCGCTGTTGACGAGTCTCGCGCGCTGCTGCCGGCCGGCGCCGCCCGACATCATCGGCGGCTACGTGACGCGTGGCCGCGGCGTCGCGATCCACCGTCGTGACTGCACGAACTTCCGCGAGATGGCGAGCCGCGCGCCCGAACGCGTGATCGCGGTCGCGTGGGGTGTGCCGCGCGGCGACAAGACCGCGCTCTACCCGGTGGACGTGATGGTCGAAGCGGCCGACCGCCAGGGCTTGCTGCGTGACATCTCCGAGGTGTTCGCGAAAGAGAAAATGAACGTCAGCGGCGTGAAGACGCAGTCGGTCAAGGATGCGCAAGGCGGGACCGCATGGATGACATTCACCGTCGAAGTTGCCGATTCGGCGCGCCTCGCGCAGGTACTGAGCATGGTGGCGCGCATCAGCGGCGTGCGCTCGGCGCGCCGCAAGTGAGGCCGTTTTTCGCTGCTAGAATCTGCCCCTTCGCAGGCGCGTAGCTCAGCTGGTTAGAGCACCACCTTGACATGGTGGGGGTCGTTGGTTCGAGTCCAATCGCGCCTACCAAATTCGGTAGTTGAATCAAGCGCCTGGCGGCAACGTCAGGTGCTTTTTTCTTGGTGGCGGCCATGGCAAAGCCGCTCGCCGCGCCGCATCTATCATCGTCCGATGTCTTCTCCTCCCATCGACACCACCGCAGGCGACAACCTGCGCTGGCAGCAACGTAGCCTCGCCAGCGTCTGGCACCCTTGCACGCAGATGCGGCGCGCCGCGCTTGCTCCACCGCTGCCGATCGCCCGCGGCGAAGGGCCCTGGCTCTTCGACTACGAGGGCCGGCGTTACTTCGACACCTCGAGCTCGTGGTGGGTCAACCTGTTCGGTCATGCCGACGCGCGCATTAATGCCGCGTTGAAGGATCAGCTCGACCGCCTGCCGCATGTGATGCTGGCGGGCTGCACCCATGCCCCGGCGGTCGAGTTGGCCGAGCGGCTGTCGGCGCTGACCGGCGGCGCGCTGGGCCACTGCTTCTTCGCCAGCGATGGCGCATCGGCGGTCGAGATCGCGCTCAAGATGAGCTTTCACCATTGGCGCAACGTCGGGCGCGGCGCCAAGCGCGAGTTCGTCTGCCTGCGCCAGGGCTACCACGGCGAGACGCTCGGCGCGCTGGCCGTCACCGACGTGGCGGTGTTCCGCGATGCCTACGATCCGCTGCTGATGCGCACGCACCAGGTGATGTCGCCCGATGCACGCCAGGCGATGCATGGCGAGACGGCGTCCGATGTGGCGGCGCGCGCCGCGGCCGAGCTCGAAGCGCTTCTCGCGTCGCGGCATGACCACATCGCTGCGCTGATCATCGAGCCGCTGGTCCAGGGCGCCGCCGGCATGGCCATGCACCACCCAGCCTACCTGCGCGCCGTGCACGCACTCTGCGAGCGCTACGAGGTGCACCTGATCGCCGACGAGATCGCAGTCGGCTGCGGACGCACCGGCAGCTTCTTCGCGTTCGAGCAGGCGGTAGCGCCCGGCCAGGCAGCGCTGTGGCCGGATTTCATCTGCCTGTCCAAGGGCATCAGCGGAGGCAACCTGCCGCTGTCGCTGGTGCTCACGCGCGACGCGGTCTACGACGCCTTTCTCGACGACGATGCGGCGCGCGGCTTTCTGCATTCGCATTCCTACACCGGCAATGCGCTGGCCTGCCGCGCGGCGCTCGCCGTGCTCGACCGCTTCGATGAGGACGCGGTGCTCTCGAACAACGGCCTGCGCGCGGCCGAGCTGACGGCGGCACTCGCCCCGCTGCGCGACGACACGCGCATCGAGCACTTCCGCCAGCGCGGCATGATCTGGGCTTTCGACGTTCGCGAAGCCTATGCCGGCGCACGCTTCGCCGAACGTTTTCACCTTGCCGGCCGCGCGCACGAGTTGCTGATCCGTCCGATCGGCCGCAGCGTCTACCTGGTGCCGCCTTACGTGCTCGACGAGCCCTTGTCGCAATGGCTGGCGCAGCGCCTGATCGCGACGCTCGACAGCGTCCTTAATACATCCACCGACGATGCTGATCGAGCACCTGCGCCGCCGCTTGCATGAGCGCGAGGCGCAGTCGCTGCGACGCGAGCGGCGCATCGCCGAGTCGCCCTGCGCGCCGCACCAGCGTGTCTCGCTGGCCGGCGAACCGGCACGCGACATGCTCGCCTTCTGCAGCAACGACTATCTCGGCCTGGCCAACCACCCGGAGCTCATCGAGGCGCTTGCCGACGGCGCGCGGCGCTTCGGCGCGGGCAGCGGCGCCTCGCACCTCGTCAGCGGTCATTCGCGCGCCCACGCCTAGCTCGAAGACGACCTGGCCGACTGGCTCTCGGCGTGCATTCCGCAAGCTCGTGCGCTGTCGTTCGGAACCGGCTACCTGGCCAACCTCGCGCTGCTCACCGCGCTCGGCGATGCCGACGCGACGATCTTTGCCGACAAGCTCAACCATGCCTCGCTGATCGACGGCGCCTTGCTCGCCAAGGCGACCATGCAGCGCTACGCCCACCGCAATCTGCACGTGCTCGAACGCCAGCTCGAGCGCTGCACGACGCCGATCAAGCTGATCGTGACCGATGCGGTCTTCAGCATGGACGGCGACATCGCCGACCTGCCCGAGCTGCTCGCCTTGGCCGACCGCTTCGATGCCTGGCTCGTCGTCGACGATGCACATGGGCTCGGCGTGCTCGGCGAGCAAGGGCGCGGCACGCTGTCGCACTTCGGGCTGTGCAGCGAGCGCTTCATCTGCATGGGAACGCTCGGCAAGGCGGCCGGCATCGGCGGCGCTTTCGTCGCGGCGCACCCGACCGTCATCGAGTGGCTGCTGCAGACGGCGCGCAGCTACATCTACACCACGGCCGCGCCGCCGGCGATCGCGCATGCACTGCGCGAGAGCCTGCGCCTGATGCGCGGCGACGAAGGCGATCAGCGACGCCGCCAGTTGCAGCAGCGGGTCCAGCTGCTGCGCGATCAGCTCGCAGCACTGATCGCCGCGCAGCCGCAGCCGGGTTGGCGACTCGCCGATTCGCACGCCGCCATTCAGCCGCTGATCGTCGGCGACAACGCGGGCGCATTGGCGCTGTCCGCGGCGCTCGAGCGTGAGGGCTTGTGGGTGCCCGCGATCCGTCCGCCGACGGTCCCGCTGGGCACGGCGCGCCTGCGCATCACGCTCAGCGCCGCGCACTCGGTGGACGACGTGCAGCGCTTGAGCGAGGCGCTCGCGCGAACGGTGCAGGCACTGCGATGAAGGCGGCCCTCACCGCACTGCGTGGCTGCTTCGTCACCGGCACCGACACCGAGGTCGGCAAGACCTGCGTCAGCGCGGGCCTGCTGCACTGGCTCGGCCGAGCCGGTTGCCGCGCGGCGGGCTTCAAGCCGGTGGCGGCGGGCCGTGTCGTCGTCGATGGCCGGCGCATCAACGAAGACGTCGTGGCACTGCGCGACGCCAGCTCGGTTCGGCTCAGCGATGCCGAGGTCGGCCCGTTCCAGTTCGACGCCGCGTGTGCGCCGCACATCGCCGCTGCGCTCGAAGCGCGCGTCATCGATCGCGCCGCGTTGCTCGATGCAGCGCGGGCACAGGGCGCGCGCGCCGAGTTTCTGGTGGTCGAAGGCGTCGGAGGCTTCTGCGTCCCGCTCGGCCCCGACTGGGACAGTGCCGACCTCGCGTGCGACCTCGGCCTGCCGGTCGTGCTGGTGGTCGGGCTGCGCCTCGGGTGTCTGAACCATGCCTTGCTCAGTGCCGACGCCATCAGCGCGCGCGGGCTGCGGCTAGCGGGCTGGGTGGCCAACAGCACAGGTCCGGCGATGCAGCACGTCAACGAAAATCTCGCCACCCTTCGCCACGAGCTCGAGCGACGCCATCAGGCGCCATGCTTGGGCGTGGTTCCTCGACTCGCAACGCCCGATCCGACGGTGCTTGCCTCGCACCTCGACGACACGGCGCTGCGCGCACTGTTCGAACTGCGCTGAAGGTCGACGCATGGTCCACACACAGGGTCTCATTGACGCCGCCTTCCTCGACGATCCCTATCCGACCTATCGTGCCTTGCGCGAGGCCGGGCCGATCCACTGGAGCGAGGACTTCTTCGGCGGTGCCTGGCTGCTGACGCACCACGCCGATGTCGACGCCGCGCTGCGCGATCCGCGCCTGTCGGCGCAGCGCACGGGCGGCTGGGTGATGGACAGCGCGGCGAACCGGCGCCACGAGCTGCTCGGCTTCCAGCAGCTCTTTGCACGCGCGATGTTGTTCCTCGACGCGCCCGAGCATCCGCGCATCCGCCGGGTGCTGAACGCGGGCTTTCGTGCCGATGCGATGCAGCGCCTCGCACCGCGCATCAAACGCCTGGTCGACGAGCTGCTCGACAGCGTCGATGCGAGGAGCGGGTTCGACTTCATGCAGGCGGTCGCGCGTCCCTTGCCCGCGCGAGTCATCGCAATGCTGATGGGCGTCGACGACGCCGATCATGACGAGTTCGTCGACTGGTCGGACGACCTCGCCGCATTCATCGGCGCTGCCCGCCCGACACTCGACCAGGCACGCCGCGCGCAGGCTAGCCTGGTCGCCATGAGCCACCGATTCGAGGCCCTGCTGGCGCAGCGCCGACGCGCTCCGGCCGACGACATCGTGAGCCGGCTGCTGCACGCCGAAGCCGCAGGCGAGATCCAGGCCGGGCCCGAGTTGCTCGCGCAATGCGCGATGCTGCTGTTCGCCGGACACGAGACCACGCGCAACCTGCTCGGCAACGGACTGCGCGCGTTGCTGGCGCACCCCGCGCAGTGGCAGGCCCTGCAGCGCGACCCAACGCCGCTGCCCGGCGCGGTGCGCGAGCTGCTGCGCTACGACAGCCCCGTGCAATACACCGGCAGACGTGTCGCCTGCGAGATGGTCCTGCACGGCGAGCAGCTGCGCCGCGGCGATCTGGTGCTCGCGCTGATCGGCTCAGCCAATCGCGACCCGACCTGCTTCACTCGACCGGATGTGCTCGACGTCACGCGCCGCGAGGCCAAGTCACTGTCGTTCGGCAGCGGGCCGCATGTGTGCATCGGCGCAGCGCTGACGCTGCTCGAAACCGAAACCCTGTTGCGCGAGGTCTTGCGCCGCTGGCCGCGCCTTGGCCTAGCGGAGACAGCCGCGCGCTGGAACGGCAACCCCGTCTACCGCGGGCTGGCCAGCTTGCCGCTGCGCTCGCCCTGATCCAGACATGTCGGAAGTTCGGGTGACGATCAGACCGGTGAGCCTGCCTGACGGGCCGCGCGGCACGATGGCGAGGCTGCGTGGCAGAGGACGCTACGCGCTGCTCGAGAGCGCGCTGACGATGCCGCGCCAGGCCGAATGGTCGTACATCGCCGGCCCGTCGTTGGCGACACTGCACACAGACGAGACCGCCACCCGGCTCGAGCGCGACGGGCGCGAGTGCGCGTCGTGGTCCGATCCGCTGGAGGCACTGGCGTCCGTTACCGGCACTCGCACGCTGCACTTCGACGGCGAACGCCCGCCCGGCATGGGCTTTGTCGGCGGCTGGGTCGGCATGCTCGGCTATGAGCTGCTGCACACGCCGTCGCGCGCGGCCGGCGAGCCGGTGTTGCCGCGCCAGTGGTGGATGGCGGTCGACCAGGTGCTCGCCTTTCATCACCCGAGTGGTCGATGGTGGCAGTCGACGGTTGTCGGGCCTGAGGATGGCTGGCCGTGGAGTGATGCGTCGCGATCGCAGGCCTGGGACGAAACCTTGCGACATGCACGAGAAGCTGCGCCGCCGCGCCGGCCGTGGCGGGCCGGCGCGCGGACGCTTCGCACCGGGCGCGATGCGTTAGAAGACGGAGTCCGGCGAATCCGCGAAAGAATCGCCGACGGCGAAGTCCTGCAGGTGAACCTGACGCGGCGCGAAGAGGCGAGCTTCGAAGGCGAT
>VBCQ01000500.1 GCA_005882155.1 Betaproteobacteria bacterium | reverse complement strand
TTGACGAGCCATCCAGCCGACCGGCTGGCCGGCTCGTCACAGTGCGACAGATGATGCCGGCCGCAGGCCGAGCATCAATATTCCCAGTGCCCCTTCATCCAAGTCCAGCCGGTGTCACCGAAGCTCCAGTAGCCCGGAACCCAGCGGGCCGTCGACACCGGTGCCGCCGGAATCGATTCCTGCATCAGCGGCGGCATCGGCGGAACGACGCCAACGCGCCATTGCCCCTGATCCCAATGCCATGCGCCATTGCGCCACGCGTAGTGGCCGGGAACCCAGCTGTAGCCGGTGGCGGCCGGTGCGGGCGGCATTTGTTCCTGCGGAGCAGGCGGCGGCTGAATGATCGTCACATTCTCGACCGTCCTCTGCGGCTGCACCTGCACGACGGGCTGGCGGACGACTTCACGCTCGGTCACGGTGTGGGAGCACGCGGCGACCATCGCGGTGGCTGCGCCGACAGAGACGAGTTTCCATGCTGTCTTCATAGGACCTCCGTGTGGGGCTCGAACCAGGGCATGGCGGATCCGTACCCCTCGAGCGTTTCGGTTTTTTTATGCTGCGTCAACACCGGGCGGCGCTCTGTAGGACGGTGCCGACAATCGGCGACGGAGGATGCCTCGCCAATGCTCGAAATGCGGAAAATTCGCACGCCATTTGTGCTCTGACAACGCCCAGGACAGGCTATCTTGCCCGGTGCTGCCGGGCTCCTCCGCGCGGCGCACCCACCGGATTCGGAGAAGATCGATGCGAACGAGCGCCAAGCGGATTGCGGCAGTGTGGTCTTCACTGTGCGTGGGGCTCGTGTTGCTCGGCGCGAGTGGCGCAGCGCACTGCGGCGAGCAAGCCGACAAGGCGGTTGCTGCGGTCAAGCTGCTCATCGCGCGCGGCGAGCTGAAGCCCGATGCGGTGCTGCGCATGCGCGTGAAGCAGGGCAACACCTCCTCGTTTCTCGGCCGTGATTACGAGTTGCAGAAAGATTGGGAGAAGCAGACCGGCATCCTGCTCGACGTGAGCGTGATGCCGCAGGTCGATTCGCTCGAAATCATTCGCCGCTCGAACGACATCGACCTCACGATTGCGCGCAACCACGAGTACCCCGATCTCGTTGCAGGCCGCTTGATCGAAGACCTGACGCCGCTGCTGCAGCGCTTCGGCTTCGCGCTGCCGGTGGATACCAACGGCGGCTACATGCTGCTCCAGCATCAGGCGATGGTCGGCGACCGCGTCGTCGCGATCCCGGCCGATCTCGACATGGCAATGCTGTTCGTGCGGCGCGATTTGCTCGAAGACCCGGCGCAGCGCGCGGCGTTTCGCGAGCGCTTCAAGCGTGAGCTGAAGTTGCCGTCGACCTGGTCGGAGTACCAGCAGCTGGTCGAGTTCTTCAATCGACCGAAGGAGGGCTTCTACGGCAGCTCCGAGCCGCGCGAGAAGCTCACCGGCTGGATGTTCTGGATGCCGCGCTACCTGTCGACCGCGGCATCGAATCAGTATCTGTTCGACGAGCAGATGCATCCGCTCGTCGACTCGCCGGCCGGCGTCGCCGCGACCGAGAGCTACGTCGCGACCGTGCCGTACTCGCCGCCGCAGAGTCTCGAAGACGGCAAGGACTACAGCTACACATTGCCGTTCTTCGTTCGCGGCAACGCATTCGCGACGATGCTGACGGTCGCGACCGCGAAGATCTCGAACCGCGACGACTCGGCGATCAAAGGCAAGTTCATCGCCGTGGCGATGCCCGGCCGCGTCGTCGGCAACCGGCTGGTGCGGCGCAGCCAATTCATCTACGGCAACAACCTCGTCGTTCCGGCGAACGCACCGAACAAGGCGCTCGGCTTGCTGTTCGCGATGTGGTTGACCGACGCCGACAACGCGGCGCGCTCGGTCGCCGCGAACGGCATCGCCGACCCGTACCGCTACAGCACGCTCGCCGACGAGCGCGTGCGCAGCCTCTACACGCCGCAGGCGATGGACCTGCTGCGCAGCGAGCTGCCTTTCGTCGCGCCGTCGGGCACCGGGCTGCCCGGCGACAGCGAGTACCTCGGTGCGCTGAGCAACAACATCTGGCTCGCCGCGAGCGGCAAGCTGACGTCCAAAGAAGCGATGGCGAAGACCGCGCGCGAGTGGGAAGCGATCACCGACGCGCGCGGCCGAGCGCAGCAAATTGCGCACTGGCAGGCGTTCAAGAAGCTGTACCCGTCGGCGACCGAGTCGCCGCGCTGAGACGCTGAATGACTCGCGCGCGCGGGCTCACGCTGCGCACGAAGCTGCTGATCAGCTTCGCCGGCGTCGGCCTGCTCGTCATCGCCTTGCTGCTCGTGGGCAACCAGATCATGCGCGACGCTGCAACGCGGCTCGAGGTCGCAATCACCGCGCAGGTGCGCCCGCTCGCGCGCTTGAACCGGCTGCAGTCGCAGATCAGCCGCATCCGCGTGCTCGAGATCGAGCTGCCGCGCCTCACTGACCTGTTCGCCGTCTCCGACCAGCTCGAACTTCTGGGCGCCGAGCGCGCGGCTTTCGATCGCGACATCGTGCCGTTCATCGCCGAGCTCAAGGCGCAGCAGCCGAGCGAAGCGGCGAGCCTCGACGAGCATTGGCGGCGCTACCAGAGCGACCTGCAAAACGCGGCGCGCCTCGCGAACCTGATGCAGCTCGACGCGGTCCAGCGCATCTCGACCTTCGAGTCGGCCGGGCGCTTCAAGACGATTTCGCGCACGCTCAAGCAGCTCGCCGAAAGCACCGAGCTGAGCGCCAACGAAGCGCTCAAGCGGGCCGAATCGCAACAGGCTTACCAGCGCTTGCTGTTCAGCGCGACCTCCGCGGTCGGCCTGCTGGTGCTGGCGATGTGGTTCGCGCTGCTCGCGAGATCGGTCACCGACCGCGTGTCACGCTTGCGTGACGCTGCCACCGTCATCGCCGAGGGCGGCCACGCCGGCGCGGTCGAGCTGCCGATCGCAGTCGTCGGCACCGACGAGCTCGCTGACCTCGGCGCGGCGTTCAACGCGATGCAGGCCAAGATCAATGCGCGCGAGCAGGCACTGCGGTCGGCGCACGACGAGCTCGAGTCGCGCGTCGCATCGCGCACCCACGAGCTGCATCGGGCGAACGAGCGTCTGGTGCACCAGGCGCAGTACGACGGCCTCACGCATTTGCCGAACCGCATGCTTGCGCTGGACCGCTTGTCGCAAGCGATTCTCGCGGCGCAGCGCCATGCCAATCACGTGGTGCTGATCTTTCTCGACCTCGACGACTTCAAGAAGGTCAACGACACGCTCGGTCACGGCGCCGGCGACGCGCTGTTGGTTCAGGCGAGCCAGCGCCTGCGCCATGCGGTGCGCGCCGACGACACGGTGGCGCGTCATGGCGGCGACGAGTTTCTCGTGATTCTCGGTGGACTGAAGTCGCTCGAAGACGCCGAAGCCGTCGCCGAAAAAATCGTCCAGACCTTCGCACCGTCGTTCGACCTCGACGGCAGCGAGGTCGTCGTCACGCCGAGCATGGGGCTCGCGGTCTATCCCGACGACGGCGACAACCCGAGCATGCTGCTGCGCAACGCCGACCTCGCGATGTACGACGCGAAGGACGCCGGCCGCAACACCTATCGCTACTTCAACCAGCAGGTTCACGACAGCTCGGTGCGGCGCCTCGCGATCGAGCGCCAATTGCGCGGCGCGGTGCAGCGCAACGAGTTCGAGCTCGTCTACCAGCCGCTGGTCTCGACATCGACACTCGAGGTCAGAGGCGCGGAAGCGCTGCTGCGCTGGCGCAGCCCGATCGACGGCGTCGTCGCGCCCGAGCATTTCATCGCAGTGGCCGAGCACACGGGCCTCATCGTCGAGATCGGCGAATGGGTGCTGCGCACCGCCTGCGCCCAGCTTGCGATGTGGCGCGAGCTCGGCTGGACGAGCTTCGGCGTCGCGGTCAACGTGTCACCGCGCCAGTTCCGCGGCGACAGCCTGCTCGCGACGGTGCGCGAATGCCTGAGTGCCAACGAGCTGCCGCCGGGCTTCCTGCAGATCGAGGTGACCGAAGGCTTGCTGATCCGCAATCAGCCCGAGGTCCGCGAGACGCTGGTCGCGCTGAGCGAGATGGGCGTGCGCCTCGCGATGGATGACTTCGGCACCGGCTATTCGTCGCTGTCGTACTTGAAGCGCTTTCCCTTCGATGCACTGAAGATCGATCGCGAGTTCGTCCGCGACGTCGCGTCGGACCCCGATGATCGCGCCCTCGTCACCGCAGCGATTCGCATGGGTCGAGGGCTGGGGCTGTCGGTTACCGCCGAAGGGGTCGAGACCGAAGAGCAGCTTGCATTTCTCGCCGAGCAGGAGTGCGACATCGTGCAGGGGCACTTGTTCAGCGAGCCGCTGCCGGCGAGCGAATTCGCGGCGCGCTGGTTGGTGCGGGAGATGGTGCGGGTGTAGGAAAACCCGTTCGGGCTGAGCTTGTCGAAGCCTGCGTGCCCTGATACCGGCCCTTCGACAGGCTCAGGGCGAACGGGTCTCTACTGTCCCGTTCGCCATGGGGAGGCCCTAAAACACCCCGCCCAACATCGTCTGCACCCGATCGCGCAATTGCACCAGCCGCGGGCCGATGTCGGAGATGATGCGCTTGCGTGTCATCTCATGAACCGGTCCGCTGCAGCTGAACGCGAGAACCTTCGAGCCGTCGTTGGAGACCATCGGCACGCCGACCGCGAACACGTCGTTGTTCCATTCGCCGAGAGAAAAGCAGAAGCCGTATTTCTCGTGGTCGCGCAATGCCTGGTCGGTCACTTCCTCCAGCCGCTTCCACTCGTCGGGCTTGACGCGCGGCCGGTACTCGATCGAGTACTTCGCACGTTGCTCGGGCGTCAATGCGGCGATGTAGGCGCGGCCGAGCGCGGTCATGCCGTGCGGCACGCGCTGGCCCACGGCCACGCGCATCATGAACACCTGGTTGCCGTGACAGATCTCGAGGAACACCATGTCCTGGCCGTGCGGCGCACCCATCGTCACGGTGGCGCCGGCGTAGTTCGCGAGCTCTTGCATCAGCGGGCGCGCGACTTCGCGCGCATCGAGCCCGGACAGGTATGTCTGCCCGAGCGTCAACACGCCGATGCCGAGCTCGTATTTCTCGATCGCCGGCAAGAAGTTCAAGTAGCCGAGCTTCGTCAGCGTGAAGGTCAGCCGCGCGACGGTCGACTTCGGCAGGCCGGTCATCTCGGCCAGCTCTTTGTTGCCGAGCACCTTGGCGTTGCGCTTGAAGCAACGCAGGATCGCGAAGCCGCGCCCGATCGCAGTGACGAAATCGGGGTTCGAGTCCTCGATCTCGTCGACATGGTGCGAGGTCTGCGTCGTCGCCTCGTTCGGCACGACCTTGAGCTTCTTCGTCTTGGCCGGCGCGACGGCGAGTGGCGAGCGTGCGTTCATGCGACGGAATTTTATTCCACGCTCAGCCGGCCGCGCGCCGACGCGCTTCCTCTTCGACGAGTTCCTTCTTCGACAACTTGCCCACCGGCGTCTTCGGCAACTCGGCACGCAGCTCCAAATGCTGGACCATCTCGTGCTTGCCGAGCCGCGTGGCGAGAAAGCCTTTGAGCTCGTCGAGAGTCAATGGCGGTGCGCTGTCCTTCAGCTTGACGAATGCCTTCGGCGACTGGCCGCGGTACGTGTCGGGCACGCCGATCACGCAGACCTCGGCCACCGCCGGATGCTCGTAGATCGCTTCCTCGATGTTGCGCGGGTAGACGTTGTAGCCGCCGCACAGGATCATGTCCTTGGTGCGGTCGACGATGAAGACGAAGCCGTCGCTGTCCATGATGCCGACGTCGCCGGTGCGCAGAAAGCCATCGGCCGTCATCGCTGCCGAGGTCGCCTCGGGCTTCTTCCAATAGCCGGCCATCACGTTCGGACCGCTGACGCAGATCTCGCCGCGCTCGCCGATCGGCACCTCGCGCGACGCGTCGTCGACATCGACGAGCTTGAGCGTCAGGCCCGGTACCGGTAAGCCGCACGAGCCGGCTTTGCGAATGCCGTGGCGCGGCGTGAAGGTGCCGGTCGGCGAGGTCTCGGTCATGCCCCAGCCTTCGTTGAGCTGGCAACCGCTGACGCGCTGGAATTGCTGCTGCACCTCGAGCGGCAGCGGCGCACCGCCCGACCCGCAATGCTTCAGCGAGCGCAGATCGAACTTCGCCAGGTCAGGGTGATGCAGCATCGCGGTGTACAT
>VBCQ01000499.1 GCA_005882155.1 Betaproteobacteria bacterium | reverse complement strand
CGGACGCCGGCTTTGCTGTAGAGAGCGTTCGCGAATCGCGGCCCGAGCGGGCGCACTTTACCGATGAAGAAACATTCCTGCGCCGGCAGCGAATTCCACTGTTTCTGTTCATGGCCGGCAGGAAACTTTGAATCAGTTCAACGCACCCACTCGTCGCTGCGCTTCCACAACTGCGCAGCGAGCGCCAGGTCTTGCGCGGCTTTGCCCGGCTGCTTGGGTCGACAGCTGTCGTAATACAGGCCCGTTTGTTGGCCGGCCTCGGCTGAGGTCGCGCAGTACAGCGTTGTTGCCGCGCCCTCTTCGGTCGAGATCATCAAGAGCTTGATCAGCGAGCGCAGTGGCCATGGCACTTCGCGCCACACGTCGGACGCGACGACGCCAGGGTGCAACGAATAGGTCGTGATGCCCGAGCCGGCGAGTCGGCGGCTGAGCTCGGCGCTGAACAACACGTTGCTGAGCTTGGAAACGCCATATTCGGGCAAGCCCGTTTTCGATTGCGTGGGTCGACGAACTGCGTCCCAGTCGATGCCCTGTGCCCGATAGTGCGCCTTGCTCGCCACTGTGACGATGCGCGCCGGCGCCGAGGCCTTCAGTCGATCCATCAGCAATTGCGTCAGCAGGAAATGTCCCATGTGGTTGGTGCCGAACGCCAACTCGAATCCCGACTTCGTCAATCCACTCGCGCCGGCGAGGCCGGCATTGTTGATCAACAGATGCAATGGCAGATTGCGCGCGAGGAAGGCTTGCGCGCATTGCCGCACCGAGTCGAAGTCGCCGAGATCGAGCGGCAGCACGTCGACCTTGGCGTTGCCGTCGATGGCACGGATCTCGTCGACCACCGGCTTGGCGCGTTCGGCCGATCGGCAGGCAATGAAGACATGCGCCCCCTGTCGAGCCAGCTCGCGCGCCGTCACGCGGCCGATGCCCGTGTTCGCGCCGGTGACAAGCGCGACGCGCCCTGCAAGGGGTTTGGTGTTTTGTGGTGTCATGGCGGCGAGCATAGTGCAGGTATTGCATCCGCAACCAGACACCGAAAGCATCGAGCCATGGACGACATCAATCTCCAACCCGACAGCATCGCCGCCCAGGCACTCGGCTGGATCGACGAGGCGACACGCGCGATCACGCCGCCGATCCACGTGTCGTCGACGTATCTGCGCGACCCCGACAACGGCTACCGCTCGGGCCGCATCTACGCGCGTGCCGACAACCCGGCCTTCGACCAGGCCGAAGCCGTCATCGCGCGGCTCGAAAACGGCGCCCGCGCGGCGCTGTTCGCGTCGGGCATGGCGGCCGCGACAGCAGTGTTCCAGGCGCTCGCTCCCGGCGACCATGTGCTCGCGCCGAAGGTGATGTACTGGTCGCTGCGCAATTGGCTGATGAACTTCGCGACGCAGTGGGGATTGAATGTCGAATTCATCGACATGACCGACGTCGGCACAGTCGAAGCGGCAATTCGGCCAGGCAAGACGCGGTTGGTCTGGATCGAGACCCCGGCGAATCCGCTGTGGACCATCACCGACATCGCCGCCACAGCGGCCATCGCTCATCGCGCAGGAGCGCTCGTCGCCGTCGACTCCACCGTCGCATCGCCGGTGCTCACGCGGCCGATCGAGCACGGCGCCGACATCGTGATGCACGCCGCCACCAAATACCTCAATGGACATTCCGATCTGATCGCCGGTGTGCTGATCACGCGCGAGGACGACGATTTCTGGAAGCGCGTGAAGACGATCCGCGCCCAGCTCGGCGGCACGCTCGGCTCATTCGAAGCGTGGTTGCTGCTGCGCGGAATGCGAACGCTGTTCCTGCGCGTGCGCGCCGCATCGCAATCGGCGCAGCGCATTGCAGAACATTTCGCGCGGCACGAGCATGTCGAAGCCGTGCTCTATCCCGGCCTCGCCGATTCGCATGGGCACGCCAACGCTGCACGCCAGATGCACGGCGGCTTCGGCGGCATGCTGTCGATCCGCGCCAAGGGCGGCGAGGCCGCGGCCATCGCGACCGCGGCGAACGTCGCGTTGTGGAAGCGCGCGACGTCGCTCGGTGGCACCGAAAGCCTGATCGAGCACCGCGCGAGCATCGAGGGCGCGGGGACTCCCGCACCTGTGGATTTGCTACGGCTTTCGGTGGGGATCGAAGACTGCGGCGATCTGATCGACGATCTGGATCAGGCGTTGCGGCGGGCGCATCGATGAAAGCGGCAGCTTATACGTTGGAACCCAAGCATATAAACAGAGAGCTGTCTACTATCAACATTTACACCCACCTTTGGGGGGATAGGCGGTACAAATAGCTTCAAGTAATGTCTTGCGACCGCTTGGGGGGAACTCATGGACGACAAGAGTCGGGAAGACGGCAGCGCTTGTGCATCATTGCTCCGCGCGCATAAACCTAAAAATCCGGCTCAGTGCCGGCGGACTCAGAAGCTTCAACCGTTCTAGGGCGTGACATG
>VBCQ01000128.1 GCA_005882155.1 Betaproteobacteria bacterium | reverse complement strand
CGATTGCGCGAGCGTCCGCCGAAGCACAGGTTGGCGCAGCGCTCGGGCAATTGGATGCGGCCGATCGCGTCGCCCTGCGGCGAGAACACCATCACGCCATCGAGCTCGGGGCTGCCCATGCCCCAGCCGCACCACAGGTTGCCGTCTCTATCGCAGCGCAGGCCATCGGGCGTGGCCGGGCCGCAGTCGATCAGCACGCGCGGATTCGCGATTTGCGTGCCGTCGGCGACGACGTCGTAGGCGACGATGTTGCGATGCGGCTTGGCGCGGCTTTGCACGACGTACAGCCGCGATTCGTCGGGCGAGAACGCGAGGCCGTTCGGCCCGACGAGGTCGCTCGCCATCACCGTCATCTGTCGGCTGCGCGGGTCGAGGCGATACAGGTTCGTCGGCAGTTGCGGCTCGGCGCGATAGCCTTCGTAGTCGCCCGAGATGCCGAACGCCGGGACGCTGAACCACACCGTGTCGTCGGACTTCACGACCACGTCGTTCGGCGAGTTCAGCCGCTTGCCGTCGAACTGATCGGCGAGCACCGTGATGCGGCCGTCGTACTCGGTTCGCGTGACGCGGCGCGTGCCGTGCTCGCAGCTGACGAGCCGCCCTTGCCGATCGCGCGTGTGGCCGTTGGCGTAGTCCGATGGCTTGCGGAAGATGCTGACCGAACCGGACTCTTCGTCCCAGCGCAGGATGCGGTTGTTCGGAATGTCGCTGACCAGCAGGCAGCGCTGGTCGCCGAACCACACCGGCCCCTCGGCCCAGCGCAAGCCGGTCGCGAGCCGCTCGACGCCCGCCTGCACGATGCGGTAGCGCTCGAAGCTCGGGTGCAGGATCTGCACCGCCGGATCGGGATAACCGACATGGGGCTGCCACATGAACGCTCTCCTGCTGGGCGGGTGGCCGCCAGTGTGCCGCAGGCAGCGCTAGATTTGAACCCGCGTGCCGAGCTCGACCACCGCGTTGTCGGGCAAGCGGAAGAACTCGACGACGCTGCCGGCGTTGCGACTCATCGTGGCGAACAGCCGCTCGCGCCAGTTCGCCATGCCGCTGCCGGCTGTGGGCACAACCGTTTCTCGACTGACGAAGTAGCTCGTCTCGAACAACGGAATGCGCAGGCCATGCGTCTCGCACAACGCGAGCGCCCGCGGCACATCGGGCGTGTTCATGAATCCGAAGTGCAGCGTCACGCGCCAGAAGTTGCGTCCCAGCGGCTCGACCGCGACACGCTTGTCCAGGCCGATCCACGGCACTTCGTGGAACTGCACGGTGAGGATCACGTTGCGCTCGTGCAGCACCTGGTTGTGCTTGAGGTTGTGCAGGAGCGCCTGCGGAACGGTGTCGGCATCGGCCACCGGGTAGACCGCTGTGCGGCCGGCGCGGAATGCGCCCGAGGTGTCGAGCGACTCGACGAACGGTCGCAGCTCGAGGCCGTCCTTGCGGATGCTGTCGAGCAGCAGCGCGCGGCCGCTCGACCAGGTGCTCATCACCGCGAACAGCAAGAGGCCGGTGACCAACGGGAACCAGCCGCCGTCGAAGAACTTCACGGCGCAGCCGGCGACGAGCAGCGTGTCGAGCGCGAAGAAGAACACCGTCGCCGCGGCGGCCAGCGGGCCGGGAAGTCCCCAGCCTTGGCGAACGACGAAGTAGGTGAGCACCGTCGTGATCATCATCGTCACCGTCACCGCGATGCCATAGGCGCCGGCGAGCGCCGACGAGCTGCCGAAGAACAGCACCGCGAAGATGACACCGGCCAGCAGCGACCAGTTCACCGCCGGCATGTAGATCTGCCCAGCCTCGCGCGCCGAGGTGTAGCGCACCTGCATGCGCGGCAGGAAGGCGAGCTGGATCGCCTGCTTGGTCATCGAGTACGCGCCCGAGATGACCGCCTGCGACGCGATGATCGCCGCGAGCGTCGCGAGCACGATCGCCGGCCCGACGATGCTCGATGGGAACAGCCGATAGAACGGGTTCTCGATCGCCGTCGGATCGGCCATCAGCAGCGCGCCCTGCCCCATGTAGTTCAGCGCCAGCGCCGGCAGCACGAAGCCGAGCCAGGCAAGGCGGATCGGCGCGCGGCCGAAGTGGCCCATGTCGGCGTAGAGCGCTTCGGCGCCGGTGATCGCAAGCACGATCGCGCCGACCGCGGCGAACACATGCCATCCGCGCTCGACCAGAAACGAATAGGCGTGCTGCGGATTCAACGACGCCAGAATCGCCGGCTGCCGCGCGATGTGCATCACGCCGGTGATTGCCAGCGTGACGAACCACAGCCCGATGATCGGCCCGAACACCTTGCCCACCGCGCTCGTGCCGAAACGCTGAAACAGAAACAGGCCGAGCAGCACGCCGACCGATGCCGGGACCACGAAGGGCTTGAGCGCCGGCGTGGCAACCTCGAGGCCTTCCATCGCACCGAGCACCGAGATCGCCGGCGTGATCACGCCGTCGCCATAGAACAGCGTTGCACCGAATACGCCGAGCAGCAGCAAAGCGCGGCGCAACGCGGGCTGGTGCTGCACGGCGCGCGTGGCGAGCGCGGTCAGCGCCAGCGCGCCGCCTTCGCCGCGGTTGTCGGCACGCAGGATCAAGATCACGTACTTGAAGGTCACGAC
>VBCQ01000498.1 GCA_005882155.1 Betaproteobacteria bacterium | reverse complement strand
CGAAAAGACGAAATGGGAAGTGCCGATCGACAGCCTGAAGGGCAGTTGGCTCATCTATGGCCATGGATTCGTCCAAGGCACGATGCGGCGCTTCATCAAGCGGGTCTTCGACATCGTCTGTTCATTGCTTCTTCTGACCGTTTTCTCGCCGGTCATGCTGCTCACGATGATTGCGATCTGGCTCGACAGTCCCGGGGCCATCGTCTATCGCCAACCGCGGGTCGGTCTTGGCGGACGCGTCTTCACCTGCCTGAAATTCCGCAGCATGCGCAACGACGCGGAACACGACGGAGTGGCCCGGTGGGCCACGAAGGACGATCCGCGAATCACCCGTGTCGGAGCCTTTATCCGCAAGACGCGCATCGACGAGCTGCCGCAACTCTTCAGCGTCTTGTGGGGCGAAATGAGCTTGGTCGGACCGCGCCCGGAACGCCCCGGCTTCGTCGAGCAACTCAAGCAGGACATCCCCTTCTACGAGTTGCGCCACTCGGTCAAGCCCGGCGTCACCGGGTGGGCGCAAGTGCGATACCACTACGGCGCGTCCATGGAAGACGCGCGCAGGAAGCGGTCCTCGACATCCTGGTGTTGATCGAAACGGTGAGCGTCGTGTTGTTTCATGAAGGCCAGTGAGAGTGTCAACGGGCCGGCGCCAACCCGACGTTTCTGGGGCTTCTCCGCATCGGCTGAACGTGGTACACGTAGGAAAAGACGAGGCAGGCAATGAGCAATACAAACCACGCGACCATGACTGACGGACTCGAAGGTGCGGGTCAGCCGGAAATTTCCGCTGCGTCCGTGATCTCTGCAACGGGCGACGCCGACCACGTCATGTCGCGCCGGCGCGTGTTGCTCAAGGGCATAGGGAAAGGTTCGGCAATACTGGCGGCCGCTGCACCGATCAAGACCTTGGCCTCGACACCGTCAGTGACCGCCAATGGCCAGATCTGCACGATTTCGGGTGTGCAGTCGGGTGCGCATTCGCAAGCGACGAATCTGCCGACATGCGCCGGCAAGAAGCCGAGCTTCTACAGCACCATCGCGAACTGGCCAAATGGAGACACGACCTACACCATCGACGCGACGCACAGCTTTAGCAAGGTCACCAAGTTCAACGCTCTTTTCGGCGGCGGGTCGACCTCCAATCTGATGAACATCCTGAAGGACTCGTCGGTTCCGCCCGAAGCTCATTGGATTGCCGCGCTCCTGAACGGAATCAAGGCCCCTGCGGGCTATGTGTTCCCCTATTCGGCGCAGGAAGTGCTGGCCCTGTACGCAGGTCCTCAGCAGGCGGCTGCTCTGGCGTTCTTTCAGGGGTTCATGGAGACGCTCTGATCGCTGCGTGTCGGGCGCAGCAGATCCGACGCCGCAACCTTACCGTCTGTGTTGTTGCAACTTCATCCGGCAGTCGACCTTCACTGGCGCCACTGGGATTCCGATTGGGTCGTCTTTGATGCGACCTCGGGCGGCACACACCAGATGGATGAATTCACGGCGTGCACATTGCTCTGCATTGAAGACGGTCCATTGGCCGATGAGGCGCTGATCACCGAAGTCGCAACCACGACCGCTGTGCCTGAAGATGCCGTCAGGCTTGCTTTGCGGCCGGTTCTCGATCGGCTAGCCGGTCTCGGTCTGGTCGAGACCGTGGCCGAATGACCCTCTCATCGCTGGACATCGATGAAGTCTGCCGCCGGCTCCGCGGCGCCGGCATCGCAATCAGGACCGGTCCGTTCACCTTTCGGATCCGCTCACCGATTCCTCCTGTCGCCATCGGGTTCGCATTTCTCTACGCCGATTACCCATTGGTGGATGGACGCGAATTCATCGACTTCGACGTGCATCTTGCCTTTGGCGTCGGGCTTCGCAGGTGGATTCGGCCACAAGTCCGGTTTTGCTATGACGGCATGTCTCCGTTCGAGCCTTTGCCGGTCGGGCATGCGGTGCCGTTGCTCGAATGGGCGATGAACTGGTGCATTTCTTCCCAGGCGCACCAGTACCTCATCCTCCACGCCGCGGTGATCGAACGCGATGGCATGGCGGCGATTCTTCCGGCACCGCCCGGGTCGGGGAAGAGTACGCTTTGCGCCGGACTGATGAGCCGCGGCTGGCGACTGTTGTCGGACGAATTGACACTCATTTCGCCGAACGATCTTTCCATCACATCGCTGTGCCGGCCGGTGAGCCTGAAGAACCAGTCGCTGTCGGTGATCCAGGCGTTCGAGCCGGGCGCACGATTCAGCGAAGTGACCCACGACACGGTCAAGGGTGCGGTGAGCCACATGAAAGTGCCCCGCTCGCATCTTGATCGCATCATGCAGCGCGCGAAGCCGGCTTGGGTGGTGTTTCCCAAGTACGTCAAAGACGCCGAGGCACGGCTGACCGACCGCTCGCGTGCCAGCAGCATGCTCGAGCTGGGACGCAACGCGTTCAATTACACACTGCTCGGCCGGACAGGTTTCGAGACCCTCGCCGACGTGGTGAGCGCCAGCGATTGCCACGATTTCGAGTACGGCCGTCTTGACGACGCGGTCGCGGTCTTCGATTCGCTCGCGGCGGCTCGACGACAGTGAGCTCCGACCTTCTGTCGCGGCTGTGCGTTGAACAGGTCTCGCCTGCAGGCTTGTCGGCACGTGACTGGGAAGCGCTGCTTGGGCAGGCACGGCGAGCCATGCTGCAGGCTCGTCTGGCGACGCGCTTCGTGGAACAAGCGTCGATGGCCGACGTGCCGCAAGGCCCTCGCCAGCATCTCGAGAGCGCGCTTCGCCTTGCCGAACGGCAGCGACATGAAGTGCTCTGGGAAGTCGATTGCGTTCGGCGCGCGCTGGCCGGTGTCGATACACCGGTCGTGTTGCTGAAAGGGGCCGCCTATCTGGCAGCGGATTTGCCGCCCGCGCGGGGGCGGCTGTTCGCCGATGTCGACATCATGGTCGATCGCCGGCAACTGGTCGCCGTGGAGAACGCGCTGTTCGCGGCGGGCTGGATCAGCCAGGAGCGCAATGCCTACAACGATCGGTACTACCGCCGCTGGATGCACGAGTTGCCGCCGATGCGGCACGTCCATCGCGGCACGACCATCGATTTGCATCACACGATCACGCCGCCGACCTCGCACTTCAATGTCGACGGGGCCAGGCTGCTCGAGCATCTGCAGCCGATCGCCGGCCACCCACGACTTGCTGTGCTGGCGCCGGCCGACATGGTGCTGCACAGCGCCGCACACCTGTTCCAGGAAGGTGAATTCGACCACGGGCTGCGAGACTTGCTCGACATGAACGACCTGCTGCGGCATTTCAGCCAGCGACCCGACTTCTGGACCGAATTGCTCGACCGAGCGGACGAACTGCGTCTGCAGGTGCCGTTGTCGCATGCCTTGACCCATCTCGAACGCTTGTTCTCGACCACAGCACCCGACCACTTGACGGCCCGGGTGCGCGCTCTCGACCGGAGTCGAATCAAGCGCCGGATGATGACCACGTTGCTCAGCATCGCTCTGCGACCGGAGCACCCGAGTTGCGATGGTCCGTTTTCCGGTTTGGCGCGCTGGCTGCTGT
>VBCQ01000497.1 GCA_005882155.1 Betaproteobacteria bacterium | reverse complement strand
TCGCGTTCATGTTCCTCGGCGACGCGTTTCTGCGCGTGATGCACTTGTCAGAGCGATCGCTCGAAGTCGCCGGCGGCGTGATCCTGCTGATGGTCGCGATCCGCATGATCTTCAGCCACGAGGGCGGCGTCTACGGCGTGCCCGAAGGTCGCGAGCCGCTGATCTTTCCGCTTGCCGTGCCGCTGTTGGCCGGCCCATCGGCGATGGCGACGGTGCTGCTGCTTGCGTCGCGTCAGCCCGAGCGGATGGTCGCGTGGGTCGGGGCGCTCGCTTGCGCGATGCTCGTGTCGGGCGCCGTGCTGATGCTGTGCGACCGCATTCGCCGCCTGCTCGGCGATTCGGTGGTATCGGCGCTCGAGAAGCTGATGGGGCTCGTGCTGACGGCGATCGCAGTCGAGATGGTGCTGGCGGGGCTGAAGCGCTATTTCTTCGGCCCCGCCTGAGCGTCACATCTCGTAGGCGGCCGTGATGCCGATCGTGCGCGGGCGCAGGTACAGCGCTTCGTCGACGCCTTGAATCGATGGGCGCTGGATGATCTTGTAGTTGTTCAGCAGGTTCTTCGCGAACAGCGTGAACTCCCATTTATCGAAGGTCATGCCGGTGCTTGCATCGAGGTTGAAGTAGCCCGGGCGCAGGTGGTCGGTCGAGCCCCGCACCAGGTTGCCGATACTCGAGCCGGTCCATTGACCGTTCGCCCGCACAAACGATCGGCCTGCACCCATCGCGTTGAAGCGGTATTCGAAACCGAGCCGCGCGCTGTAGCGCGGCACACCCTGGATCCGATCGCCCTTGACGACGTTGAGCGGGCCGGTCGGCGTTCCGTCGGTCGTTCCGAGCGCGGGCTGGTCTTCGGAGAAGACGGCGCGGGTCCAGCTCGCCGCAGCGGTCAGCACGAGTTGATCGCTCGCGCGCAGTCGACCCTCGAGCTCGAAACCAGAGATGTTGGCCTTGCCGACGTTGGTCTCGAAGTCGAAGCCCGATGCCGGCAGCACGACGTCTTGCTGGATGTTCTTCCAATCGATGTAGAACGCCGACACGTTCAACGTGAGCCGGTTGTCGAGTAACCGCGACTTGCTGCCGACTTCGTAGCTCCACAGGCTGTCGGGCTTGAAGGCTGCGGGAATGGTCTGCGGCAAGCCGAGGTCGGCGAGGTCTTGCGTGACCAGCGGCGACAGTGGCACCGGGCGGTTCGCCGCTCCGAGGCGGAAGCCCTTGGCAACGTTGCCGTAAACGGTCGTCTGCGAGCTCGCGTCCCAGTTGACTGCAAAGCGCGGCGTGGTCGCCTTGGTGCTGCTGTCGATCAGCGCCGTCGATGGCCCACCTGCATAGAACAGGTCGCCTTCGCGCGTGAAGTGCTGGGTCGCGCGCAGCGCGCGCAAGCCGACGATGCCGCGCAGCGTCGGGCTCACGTGATAGGTCAGCTCGCCGAAGATCGAGGTCTGCTTGTCGGTGTAGTGGCGTGCGCTGTAGTACGAGCTGTCGCCGGCGAACGCGCCGGGGAAGGTGCCGTCGAACTGGTTCGGGTCGTTGATGTCGACCCCGGCCGCGGCGAAAGCCGCATTGATGCCGAACACCGGCTCGTTGTCGAAAACCTGGGTCTTGGTCTGCGCCAGGTACACGCCGCCGAGCCACGTGAACGGGCTGCGCCCCGGCTCGTAGTCCTTCGATGCGATGCGCAGCTCGAGCGAGGTCTGGTCGATCTTGTTGTCGAGTTGAACCGCCGACGGCAGCGCGCCGACGGTAGCGCCGAGGGCCGGCTGAATCGGCACATTGGGTGGCGGGCATGAGCCATCGCTGTTGCGGCCGTCGGCGTTGCCGCAGCTGATGACGTCGGCGATGTACGGCACGTTGATCGAGGTGCCGTCCTGCACCCGCTTGAAGCGGCGCGTGTAGCCGCTGAGCACGCCGGTGAGGTCGCCGAAGCCGAGGTCGCCTGTCAGCGTCAAGCTCGGGATCGTCAGTCGATCGGTGGCCGGCTCGCGCACGATCTTGCTGGTCTGGAAGATGCTCAGCGACGGTGGCGTGGTCCCGAAAGGCACTTGATAGCCACCGACGGCCAGATACGCCGTATCGATGTCGTCGCTCTTGAAGCGCTGCGTGAACAGCGCCGGCGTGATCGACCAGCCTGGCGCGAGGTCGGCTTTCAGCGCGAGCTTGAGCACGTCCCAGTGGGTGCTGTTGATGCCCTTGTTGATGACCTTCAGCGTCGCTGGATCGACCTGGTCGATGTAGCCGCTGTCGTGACCGGTCTGAACGCCCAGGCGCAGCGCGACGCGGTCCTTCATCAACGGAACGTTGATCACGCCCTGCGCCATGTAGTTGGTGCCGCCGTGCGAGGTGCCCGAGGCTTCGGCGGTCGCGTTGGCCGAGAAACTGCGGCTGTCGGGCTGCTTGCTGATGAACTTGATCGTGCCGCCGAGCGAGCTCGCGCCGTAGAGCGTGCCTTGCGGGCCGCGCAGAACCTCGACCCGGTCGATGTCGAAAAAGCGCGGCTCGGCGGCGCCCTGGCTGTAGATGTTGCGCGTGGTCAGCGACACGTCGTCGAGGTAGATCGAGACCGTCGCCGAGCCGGCCTGCGAGCTGACGCCGCGAATCTCGATCGTGCTCAAGCCGGCGCCGCCCTGCGAAGAGAACGACACGTTCGGCACGTTGCGCGTCAGGTCGGTGATGTCGGTGATGTGGTTCTCCTGCAGTGCTTCGCCCGACAGCACCGAGATGCTCAGCGGCACCTTGCGAACGTCTTCTCGCCGCTTCTGCGAAGTGACGACGACTTGCTCGAGCACGACCGCCTGCGGCGCCGACGCCGCCGACTCGGCCGGCGCGGGCGCCTGCTGCGCTTGGGCGCCCG
>VBCQ01000127.1 GCA_005882155.1 Betaproteobacteria bacterium | reverse complement strand
GCGGCCTGCGCGGTCGCGGGGTTTCTCTTCGGCTTGCCGGCGCTGCGCCTCGAAGGGCTGTACCTGTCGCTGGCGACTTTCGCGCTCGGCGTCGCGATGCCGCAGATCCTCAAGTACAAGGGGCTCGAGCATTGGACCGGCGGCGTGATGGGCATTGTCATCACCAAGCCAGAGGCTCCCGAGTGGCTCGCGATCTCGCAGGACCAGTGGCTTTACTTTGTCGTCCTCGCCTGGTTGCTGCTGCTGTTCGCGCTCGGCTGGAACCTGCTGCGAGGTCGCATCGGACGCGCGATGGTAGCGATCCGCGACCAGCCGATCGCCGCGCAGGCGATGGGCGTCAACACGGCGATGGTGAAGGCGATGACCTTCGGCGTGTCTGCGATGTACACCGGCATCGCCGGCGCGCTCGGCGCGATCGTGATCCAGTTCGTCGCGCCCGATTCGTTCTCGATCTTCCTGTCGATCAGCCTGCTTGTCGGCGTGGTCATCGGCGGGCTGGCGTCGATCTCCGGTGCGATCTATGGCGCGCTGTTCATCCAGTTCATTCCCAACGTGGCCGATCAGATCTCTAAGGCAGCGCCGTGGGCGATCTATGGCGTGTTCCTGATCGCCTTCATGTATGCGATGCCGACGGGAGTGGCAGGGTTCATCCGGATCGTCTTGGGTCGGCTGCGAGCGCGACGATTGCGTTGATAGCAGCTCACAGGAGACGACCATGAAGTTCCGTCCCGCACGCCGCACCTCGTTGATCGCCGGCGCGATCGCCCTCGGATTCGCGTTCGCCGCACTGCCTGCCGGCGCCCAGAAGAAGTACGGGCCCGGCGCATCCGACACCGAAATCAAGCTCGGCCAGACGATGCCCTACAGCGGGCCCGCGTCGGCCTACGGCACGATCGGCAAGCTGCATCAGGCCTACTTCAAGAAGATCAACGATGCCGGCGGCATCAACGGCCGCAAGGTCAATTTGATCAGCCTCGACGATGGCTACAGCCCGCCGAAGGCGGTCGAGCAGGTGCGCCGGCTCGTCGAGCAGGACGAAGTGCTGGCGCTGTTCCAAACGCTTGGCACGCCGAGCAACAGCGCGATCCACAAGTACGTCAACGCGAAGAAGATTCCGCATCTGTTCCTCGCGACCGGCGCGACTAAATGGGCCGACCCGAAGAACTACCCGTGGACGATCGGCTTCAACCTGAGCTACCAGGCCGAAGGGCAGATCTACGCGAAGTACCTGCTGAAGAACAAGCCGAACGCGAAGATCGCGATCCTCTACCAGAACGACGACTACGGCAAAGACCTGCTGAAGGGCGTGAAGGACGGCCTCGGCGCAGCGGCCGCGAAGATGATCGTCGCCGAGGCGACCTACGAGGTCAGCGACCCGACGGTCGACTCGCAGATCCTCACGCTGCAAGGCTCGAAGGCCGACACCTTCATCGACATCACGACGCCGAAGTTCGCCGCCCAAGCGATCCGCAAGGCCTACGACTCGGGCTGGAAGCCGCTGCACATCATCAACAACGTCGGCGCGTCGGTCGGCTCGGTGCTGACGCCCGCCGGCCTCGACAAGTCGGTCGGGCTGCTGACCGTGCAGTACTACAAAGACCCGAACGACCCGCAATGGAAAGACGACCCGGCGATGCTCGAATGGCGCGCCTTCATGGGCCGCTACTACCGTGAAGGCGACCCGAAGGACGCCTCGAACCTGTACGCGTATTTGACGGCGCAGACGATGGTCCACGTGCTCAAGCAATGCGGCAACGACCTGACGCGCGAGAACCTGATGAAGCAGGCGGCGAACATCAAGAACTTGAAGCTGCCGCTGCTCTTGCCCGGCATGTCGCTGAACAGCAGCCCGAACGACTACTTCCTCGTCAAGCAGGGCCAGCTCGCCAAGTTCACCGGCACGCAGTGGCAAGGCTTCGGCGAGGTGCTGTCAACGAGCGATTGAGCTGTCCAGCAACGACAACGCGAGCTCGACTTCGTCGGCGGTGATGTTCAGCGCCGGCACGAAGCGCAGGCATTGCGGCCGCACCGGGTTGACGAGCAAGCCCGGCTGCGAGCCGGGACCGCCAGCGCGCTCGCGAAGCGTGTCGGCAACGCGCAGCGCTTGATCGACGCGAGGCAATTCAAGCGCGAGCAGCAAGCCGCGCCCGCGCACCGGCGTGCTGCCGATGCGCTTGGCGATGGCATCCAGTCCGTTGCGCAGTTGCGCGCTGCGCGAGCGCACATTCGCGAGAAATCCCGGCGCGCTGACCGCATCGAGCACGGCGGATGCCGCCGCGCAGACGAGCGCATTGCCGTTGTAGGTGCCGCCCTGGTCACCGTGCGCGAAGCAGCAGACCGCGTCACGCGCGAGCACCGCGCCGATCGGCACGCCGCCGCCGAGGCCCTTGCCGAGCGTCATCACGTCGGGCCGCACGCCGCTCGCTTCGAAGCCCCAGAGCTCGCCGGTGCGCGCGATGCCGGTCTGCACTTCATCGAGCATCAGCAGCAGGCCGTGGGTGTCGCACAGCGCGCGCAGCGCCTGCATGAAAGTCGCGCTCGCTTCGATGATGCCGGCCTCGCCCTGGATTGTCTCGAGCATCACCGCAACCGTGTTCGCGCCGACGAGCGCGCGAACGCTGTCGATGTCGTTCAGCCGCGCTTTCGGAAAGCCGGCGACCTGCGGCGCGAACAGCGTGTCGAAACCCGGCTTGCCGCTCGCGCTCATCGTCGCCAGCGTGCGGCCATGGAACGCATGCTCGAAGGTGATGATCTCGAACGCGCCGCCGCGATGGACTTGGCCGAACTTGCGCGCGAGCTTGATCGCGCCTTCGTTGGCTTCGGCTCCGCTGTTGGTGAAGAAGCAGCGATCGAGCCCGCTCAGCGCGGTGAGGCGCTGCGCCAGCTCGACGGCGCGGTCGTTGTAGAAGCCGGGGCCGGCCTGCACAAGTCGGCCGGCCTGCTCGGCGAGCGCGGTTGCGATCGCGGGCGGCGCGTGACCGAGCGTGTTGACCGCCCAGCCCTGCACGAGGTCGAGGTAGGCGCGGCCTTCCGAGTCCCACAGCCAGCAGCCGCGGCCGTGGGTGAACACGGCAGGTGGCCGTTGCGTGACGTTCATCAGCGACGCAACCGGGAAGCGCTCGAACGCGGCGCTGTGCGCGGCAGGGGACAAGGGAGTAGCGAGTGTCATGTCGTCGTTCCTTCGATCAAGAGGCTTTGAATCGAAGGCCGGCGAGTCCACCTCGGGGCGCAAAAGCAGTGAAGGCCACGAGGGGTCTCGTGGCCTTCATGGGTGAACGCCGTGGTCTCAGCGTTCGGGCAGGACGAAACCTCTCAACAGCGACGTCGAGCCAGTCGTCGGGAGTCGACCCGAACGGCGCTGAGCGATGAGGTGGCATCCACGGGCCGAAGAATAAGCGATGTTCGCGTCGCGTGTCAGAACTATTCTTGTGATCCGACCAACGGCGATGCAAAAGGAGAGGTCCATGAACTCACGTCCACCGTTCGCGATTCGCCGCATCGTCGTTGTGCTCGCCGTCTGCGGGCTCGCGTCGTCTGCGAGCTTTGTCGGACACAGCAATGCCGAGACCTTCGATCCGCTGTTGAGCGATCCCGGTCGCGCGTGCGGCCCCGTCGCCGGCGGTCAGCCCGCGCTGTTGAAGGCCTTGATCGTCGCGCAAGCCGACACCCCGCCGAGCCGGACCGCAGCAGCGAAAGCATCGAGCATCGAGGTGCCGCTCTACGACAACCTCGGCTCGCTCGCATTCAAGGTCAGCACCGACACGCCGCGGGCACAGGCGTATTTCAACCAGGGCTTGCGCCTTGCCTTCGGCTTCAACCATGCCGAGGCGCAGCGGGCGTTCCAGGCGGCGCAGCGGCTCGACGCCCAATGCGCGATGTGCTTCTGGGGCGAAGCGCTCGTCCTCGGGCCCAACATCAACGTGCCGATGGCGCCGGAGGCGAATGCGCCAGCGCTCGCGGCGGTCGCACGCGCCGTCGCACTGAAGGACCATGCCGGCGAGCGCGAGCGTGCGCTGATCGACGCGCTGGCTACGCGCTACTCGGCCGATCCGAAGGCCGAGCGTGCGGCGCTCGACGCCGCCTACGCCGATGCGATGAAGTCGGTCGCGGCGACGTTTCCGGCCGACGACACGATCCAGACGCTCGCTGCCGAAGCCGCGATGGACACCCAGCCGTGGGACTACTGGGAAGCCGGCGGCGCGAAGCCGAAAGGCCGCGCGAGCGACATCGTCAGCGCGCTCGAGATGGTGCTGAAGCGCAATCCCGCGCACGCCGGTGCGATTCACCTCTACATCCACGCGATGGAGGCGTCAACGCAGCCGGAGAAAGCACTGCCGTATGCGAAGCGCCTCGGCGCGCTCGTGCCCGGTGCCGGGCACCTCGTTCATATGCCGGCGCATATCTACTACCGCGTCGGCATGTACCGCGAATCGCTCGCTGCGAACCAGAAGGCGATCGAGGTCGACGAGCGCTACTTCAAGACCTCGCCATCGGACCCGCTGTACAAGGCGGCGTACTACCCGCACAACATCCATTTCGTGATGGTCTCGGCGCAACTCGGTGGCGATGAGCGTACCGCGATCGCCGCCGCGGCCAAGCTCGATGCATCGATCCCAATCGAGGTCGCGCAGCAGTTCGCAATCCTGCAGCCGATCAAGGCCGCGCCGTACACGACGCATGCGCAGTTCAGCGATCCGCAGACGATCCTTGCGCTGCGCGCACCGCCCGAGGGCCTGGTGCTCGTGACCGCGATGCATCACTACGCGCGCGCCATCGCCTTTGCGGCGCGCAAGGACGCGACACATGCGCGCGAGGAAATCGACGCGCTCATGAAGATCGAAAGCGATGCCGACTTCAAGCCCTTCGAGCCTTGGGGCGTGCCCGCCAAGAGCATTGTTCAGCTCGCGCGCTCGGTCGCGACCGGCCGGCTCGCCGACGCGAGCGGCGACCTCGACGGCGCCGCCAAGTCATACGAGAGCGCGATCGAGATCGAAGACGCGCTTGCCTACACCGAGCCGCCGTACTGGTACTACCCGGTGCGCCAGTCGCTCGCGTCGGTGCGCTTGCGCCAGGGCCGGCTCGACGATGCCGAAAAGGCGTTTCGCGATTCGCTCATCCGCGTTCGCAACAACGGCTGGGCGCTTGCCGGGCTCGCCGAAGTCGAGCGCAAGAAGGGCGACGCAGCGGCCGAGCGCGCCGCGCGCCAGGCCTACCAGCGCGCCTGGTTCGGCCCGAAGAGCGGGCCCGACCTGGCGCGACTGTGAGAATTGAACCACCCCCGAAGCGCCTTCGGCGCCTCCCCCTCAAGGGGGCGCCGCCAGCGGACCGGCGAAGCCGGATCCGCAGCGGCCGCTTGGCTGCGCTGGTTCAGGCCGCGGTGGCTCAGGCCGCAACGAGGCGCCTACGAAGTTGCGCAGTGAAGGCCTGAGATGAGCCGCCTGCGCTGCGCAGTTGCACAGGCGCTTCGCTTCGGCGGCTCACGCTTCGGTCTTGATGAAGCGCGCACCTTCGAGCGTCAGGTTGGCCATCAGCCCGACGTTGGTCAGCACGAAACCGATCACCGGCTGTTGCAGGGTCTTGACGTCGATCTGACCGTTGGCGCCGATCGTCGCAACCGCGACCGACGCGTCGACGCCTGCCGTCCAGCCCTTGCTCGACTCGAAGCGCTCGAGCGCGTCTTGCGTCATGAACAGCAGGAAGATCGCGCGCGACTGCGCGCCGGCGATCAAGCCGACCGAGGCGCCGACGAGCTTGTAGTAACCCACGCCTTTGTGGCCGGCGCGCAGCTCGCCCTCGCCGTACGAGCCGCCGACGCCGAGGCCGGCGGAGATGACGGTGGGCATCACGAGCGTGCCTTTCGACTTGGCGACCAGCTCGCGCGAGCCGGGGACTTGGGCGTAGAGCCGGGCCAACGCGGCATCGCTGTCGGCGTCGAGCGCGTGTCGCTTGGTTGTTGGACTTTCCGCGCCGGCAGTGGGGTGAGTGGTGGTGCAGCCGCCGGTCGCTGCAAGCAGCGCGGCCGAAGCCGTGCAGACGAGAAGTTGGCGTTTGTTCATGGGCGACTCCTTCGAAATGCCGATGGCGCCGGTCATCAGGGTTGAACGATCCGATGCAGCAAACGGAATGCCCGCGTGGTAGCTTGTGCAGCCGATTCAACATCGACATCGAGGAGCTGTCATGCCGCGCACCATGTCACCGAAGCAAATCGCCGCGTCGCTCACCGAGCTGTGGTCGCCGCGCGTGATTGCCGAAGTCGACGACTCATACATCAAGGTGGCCAAAGTCCACGGCCAATTCACATGGCACAGCCACGACAACGAGGACGAGCTCTTTCTCGTCCTCGACGGGCAGCTGCGCATCGAGATGGAGAGCGGCACGGTCGAGCTCAACCAAGGCGAGATGTTCGTGGTGCCCAAGGGAGTCCGTCACAACCCCATTGCCGAGCACGAGTGCCTGGTGATGCTGATCGAGCGCAAGACCACGCTGCACACTGGCAGCGTGGTGAGCGAGAAAACGCGTTCGCTCGACGAGCAGCTTCGCCCGCTGCGGTGACGTCGCTGGCGAGAAAGTTATTCCTCATCCCGACGCCGGCGTTGTCGCGCTTACACGCCAGGCCCGACGTCAATCTACTTGCCGCTTTGCACCAGGTCGATCCGCCGCTGCAAGCGCTGGGCCGCGTCGGCGTCGCCGGCGCGCTCGGCACGCAAGGCCTGCACCTTCAGCCACCCGAGCAGCGGCCGCCGCCAGCCTTGCGCTGACGCGGTGTCGACCGCGAGCGTGATCATCGATGGATCGGCTCGACCGGCTTGGAACAGCACGCCGATCGCGATGAGTCGCGACAGCGGGTCGTCGATGCCTTGCACGAACAGCACGCCGATCGCGATGAGTCGCGACAGCGGGTCGTCGATGCCTTGCACGCTCGCGGATGACGCAGCGCCGCCGGCGATTGCCGTCGCGGCAGCGCGCTGCGCCGGCGGCAGTTGCTCGATGGCGTCGCGCGACAGGGCTCGTGCGGCGAGGTGGTCGGCATACGCGCGCTCGGGCACGCCGACATCGTGGCGCAGTCGCTCGAAGCCATCGCAAGGCTCGAATGCGAGGCTTGCGACACGAGCCGCGCAACGCATCAGTTCGGCGCGTGCCATCAACTCGGGCCGGCCGGTGCGCGCGAGCTCGCTGCGTGCGCGCTCGAACGCCGCGGCTTCGACGCGGGCGTCGCCCGCGAAGTAGGCGGCGACGGCGGCGTCCATCGCGCTCTTCGCATTGGCCTGCCAGTCGGGTGGGCTCGGGCCACCGGCGCATGCGGCAAGCAGTGCGGCCAGCAGAACGATCGCTGTCGAAAACATGCACGACTTCATCGCAGCTTCAACTCCGTCTCGCGCGCAAACGGCCATTTGCGATTCACTTCGTCGACCAGTTGCTCGACCTTGCGCACCGTGGTGTCGACCTCGCTGCGCAAGGCGTTCAAGTCGGTCGTCGCGACGCGCGCATTCGCGGCGACCGCTTGCGCCTCGGCGAGCACGCTGTCGACCTTCTTCAGCGTCGCCCGCGCATCGCCGAGCATCGCGTTGAGCTGCACGATCGTCGCGCGGCTCTCGGGCACGACGCCGTTCGGGCCGAGCACCTGCGCGTCGGCCTTGACGGCGATGCCGTCGAGCCGTGCCAGCAACGTGTTGACGCGCTCGAGCGTCACTCCGAGCTTCTGCGCATCGGCGTCGCTTCCGAGCAGCACACCGGCGGCGCCGCGCGGGCCCTTCAGCCGCTCGGTGAGCGACTGAAGGTTGCCGAGGCTGCCGGCCAGTGCCGAATCGGACGCCGACATCTGCGTCAGGTTCTGAATCAGCTCGCGCGCCGCCGCCACCAGCCGCGGCAGCTCGGCGCTGGTGTCGCCGACCAGCACCTTGCGCTCGGCGCCATCGGCCAGCGGCGGGTCGGTCAACACACCGCTGTAGGCCTTCAGGCTCGCCCCGCCGACCAAGCTGCGCACGAGGGTGAACACGCTCGACTCGCGCAGCCAATGCGCGTCCTGTTGCGGCACGTCGACGAGGATGCGCGCGTTGCCGTCGGGTGCGAGCTCGATTCGGCGCACGCGGCCGATCGCGAAGCCCGAGAACGTGAGGTCCATGCCGACGCGCACACCCTCGGAGTCTTCGGCGACGAGCACCAGCCGCTGCGTCGTCTCGAAGGTGCCGCGCGCGTACATCAGGTACAGCGCAGTGCCGACGACGAGCACGAGGAACAGTGCGAGCAGCAACGCGGCCTTGAATTCCAGATGCGGAATCGGCGATGCAGGCGCGGGTATTTCTTCTTCGTTCATGAACGATGCGACGTCGGGCTCAGTAGTAGTTGCCGACCAGCGAGGCGGCCTCGATGATCACGATGATCAGGAACATGCGCAACAGGCCGCGCAACTCGGCGCTCATCCGCGCGCCGAGGGTCGGCTCTCTGTCGAGCACCGACGCGATCGGGATCAGCGCGACCGCGATGCCGAAGAAGACGATCTTCAGGCTGAAGATCAGCGAGACGGCCGGGTTGAACACATGGCCCACGGTGTGCGTGTAGGCGACGAAGCCGGAGGCAGCGAGGCCATACACCGACAGGTAGGCGACGACGAACGCGACGACGCAGCTCACCGCTGCGAGCATCAGCGCGCAGAACACGCCGGCCGCGACGCGCGGCAGCACCTCGACGCGAAGCGCATCGGCGCCGCCGCGGCTCCATGCATCCCAGCCGCCTTGCGCGCGCAGCACGGCGATGTCGGCGGCATGCGGAAAGCTGCAGCGCAGCGCAGCGAACAGCGCGGCCGTCAACGGGATCAGCTCGAGGACGAGCACGCGAACCACCATCTCGAGCGCGTATTGCGACAGGCCGTAGCTCAGCGCCGTGACGAGCACGATGCGGATCAAGATCAGGCTGATCAAGGTCGTCAGCACGCTGAACCACGGCAAGGCCGGCGCAGTGCTCAGATAGATGTGACGCATCAGCGAGCGCCGGCCCTCGGCCGCATAGCTCGACGGCGACAGCGCAAGCGCGAGCAGCAGCGCGCCCAGATGAACGATGCGCCACCAGCCGGCAAGCCAGCGCGCGGCGGCATGGCCCGTGTCGGCGAGCGAGTGGTGCAGCGGGGCCATCGAAATCATCCGGCGATCATAGGCGGGCAAGACGATTGCTCGTCAGTCAGCAGCTGTCGGCCTGGGGCGCCACGGCGACAAGCTCGACCGAATCCATGGGTAAGCCCGCTGGTTTCTTGGCCCTCTCGCGATTGCTGATTTCGAATGACGCTACAGACGCCTGGAGTCGCACAATTGCGTTGTTCAACCGAACGCTGCGGAGCTGAGCATGTCGACACGCATTCGCGCATTGAGCGTCGCCGTCGCGGCGCTCGCAATCATGGGCGCCGGGGCGCAGGCGCAGAGTGGCCAAGCCGCAATCGCAGGCGGCGTGCACATCGGCCATCACCACGGATCGCACCATCACTGGCACTACGGCGTCTGGGGCTTCGGCTGGTACCCCGGCGTCGTATTCGTCGAGCCGCGGCCGTGGGTCTACGAGCGAGTGCCGATCGCTGAAGTCGCGCCTGCCGTGGCGTCACCGCCCGATCCGGTCTTCACACCGCGCAACGCTCAGGACGCAGCGCAGACCGAGTCCGATCGACAAGCGTGCAACCGCTGGACGATGACCCAGCCGAGCGCGATGACCGACGCGCGCGCGTTCCATCGAATGACCTTGGGCTGCATGGAAGGGCGCGGTTACTCGGTTCGATAGCGCGGCCGGTCGCGGCCTACACGCGAAAGCGAAGTCGTCTGACCGACATGCCGCATCGGTGGCGGCATATTTGCAGAATCATGATCACGATCGCGCGATCGAATCGCCTTGCCATGCTGCTCGCGGCTTGCGCGGTCGGTGCCGCCGCGGCGACTCCGACCTCGGATGTGCGCGCGTCAAGCGCGGAGCAAGCAGCATCGCATTCAGCGCCGCCGGCGAAGAGCAAGCTCGACCTGTCGGGCCACAAGCGCATTGGCAAGGCGTCGTTCTATTCGAAGAAATTCGCCGGCCGCAAGATGGCAGACGGCACGCCGATGGACCCGCATGACGACAACGCGGCGAGCAAGACGCTGCCGCTGGGCACGACGGCGACGGTGACCAACCTCGAGACCGGCCAGAGCGCCGTCGTGACAATTCAAGACCGCGGGCCGTATGTGAAGGGCCGCATCGTCGACCTCTCGCCGTCGACGGCGCGCAAGATCGGCATCACGCGAGAGCAGGGCGTGGCCACGGTCGAAGTTGCCCCGATCGCCGTCCCGCTGCCCGACGGCAGCGTGAAGTCGGGTGCCGCGATGACGCAGGTGCAGGCCGATGTGCGGCCGCGAGACCGCGTCGAGTGACATGCGGGATGGCTCCCTCTCCCACTGGGAGAGGGTTGGGGTGAGGGCGGATTCACGTCGAGCGCCGCGCCCTCACCCTAGCCCTACCCAGGAACCACTCTCGCGGCAAACCCGGTCCGTTCGCACTGAGCCTGTCGAAGTGCCGGCGCGGATCGGCGCAGGGGCTTCCTTCGACAGGCTCAGGACGATCGGAAATTCAAGCTCAGCCCGAACGGGAATTGGAGGGTTGCCCGTACGGGTTCCGGGGCGCGAGCCGGCAAGGCAACGCGTCGTATCAATCTCTCCCAAAGGGAGAGGGAATAGCGGCCGACTCCAAGGTCTGCTCTCAGTGCGGGCCGGCCGAGCGTCCTTCGTAGGCGCGTAGCACCGCCCGCACGGCGCCGATCATGCTGTCGGCAGCCTGGTACTGCGGATGGCCTCTGAACACGGCGGCCGCGTCGCTCATTTGCAGCAAGTCGCCGAACTCGCGCTCGGCTGCTGCGAGCTCGGGCGGATGCACTTCGAGCCTCGCGCTCGGTGCCGTCGCTGCGTGACGCGACACGATGTGGATCGCGCGCACCTGTGTCTCGCAGCGGCAACTCGCCGTCGCGCTGACGAGACCGCAGCGCCGCGCCATGAATTCATCGAGCCGCCGGCGCGCACGCGACAGGCGCTGGCGATACGCGGGAGCGCCGATCTGCAGCACGCGAGCCGCGTCTCGCGACGACAGGCCGAACACCACGTCGAGGATGTAGGCGAGCCGCTGCTCACGGTCGAGCGCCATCAGCATGCTCTGCGTGCAGCTCAACGCGATGCGCCGCGCTTCCAACTCTTCTTCGGGCAACAGCGAACGTTCTTCGCGGGCGCGCGCGACGATCTC
>VBCQ01000126.1 GCA_005882155.1 Betaproteobacteria bacterium | reverse complement strand
GCATGCGGATCGCGAGGTTGAAGATCGCTGGCTGGATCGCGACGAGCACGCTGTCGAGCGCCAGCAGCTCGCCCGCGCGCGCGCGGTTCAGCAGGTCGTCGGCGATGTCGGGAAACTTCATGGCGCTGTCGCCAGCAGCTTTGACGGAAGGATCACCGGCGCGTCGAACCAGTCGAGCTGGGCCGGGCTGCCATAGGTCTTCAACACGCGATCGCGCCACGCGGCAT
>VBCQ01000496.1 GCA_005882155.1 Betaproteobacteria bacterium | reverse complement strand
CGGCGCAACCGCAGCGCCGGTCGCTTGCAGTTCACGACCGATGTCGCTGGCGCTGTCAATCACGGCACGCTGCAATTCATCGGGGTGGGCACGCCGCCGGGCGCTGACGGCTCGGCCGACCTCACGCAGGTGCTCGCCGCGGCTCGCAATGTTGGCCGCCACATGACCGACTACAAGGTCATCGTCGACAAGAGCACGGTGCCGGTGGGGACCGCCGAGCGCGTGAGCGCCGCAGTCGCCGACGAGCTCGCGCAGCGCGGCTTCAAGATCGACTACGCAGTCGTGTCGAATCCGGAGTTCTTGAAGGAAGGCGCAGCCGTCGAGGACTTCATGCGACCCGACCGCATCATCATCGGCGCCGACGACGAGCGCGCGGTGTTGTTGATGCGCGCGCTGTACTCGCCGTACATCCGCAACCGCGACCGGCTGCTCGTGATGGACTTGCGCAGCGCCGAGTTCACCAAGTACGCGGCCAACGCGATGCTCGCCACCCGCATCAGCTTCATGAACGAGCTCGCGCTGCTGGCCGACAAGGTCGGCGCCGACATCGAGCTCGTTCGCAAGGGCATCGGCAGCGATCCGCGCATCGGCTATCAAACCTTATATGCGGGCGCCGGCTACGGTGGTTCGTGCTTGCCGAAGGACGTGCGCGCGCTGGTCAGCACGGCGCGTGAAGCCGGCGTCGAGCTGCAGCTGATGCAAGCTGTGGAGGCCACCAACGAGCGGCAAAAGCACGTGCTGGTCGACAAAATCGTCGCGCGCTTCGGCGAAGACTTGAGCGATCGCCAGTTCGCGATTTGGGGCCTCGCGTTCAAGCCCAACACCGATGACATGCGCGAGGCGCCGAGCCGAGTCATCGTCGCCGAGCTGGCGCGGCGCGGCGCCACGATGAAAGCCTACGACCCGGTCGCGATCCCCGAGGCCCGGCGCGTGTTCCACGATGTGAGCGGCATCGCGTTCGTCGAGAACCCGGCCGTCGCGCTCGATGGCTCCGATGCGCTCGTCATCATCACCGACTGGAAGGAATTCAAGAGCCCCGATTTCGACGCGATCAAGTCGCGGCTCAAGCAAGCGGTCGTCATCGACGGCCGCAATCTGTACGAGCCCGCGCTGCTCACTGCGCTCGGCATTGAGTACGTCGGCATCGGCCGCGGCAATCGCGGCGCGGCCGCGTCAGCGCCGCATCTGCCCGAATAGTTCACGGCGTATCCCGCATTCGGGGCTGACGCCAGGTTCGCTCCTGCGCTAGGCTCGCAGCCTTCCGGGGGAAGGAATTCGAACAATGACCGCCACGACGGTGACGCGAGACAAGCCATCGCTGGTGCTGCGGCTGCGCGACAGCCTGAGCCGGCACGCGCAGGCGCCGGCCGTCGAAGGGCAGCGCACCGTGCTCAGCTATGCCGAACTCGAGCGACGCAGCGCCGCGCTGGCGCGCTCGTTGCGCGACGCCGGTGTCTGCCGCGGCGACATCGTGCCCTTGCTGATGGGGCGCTCGCCACAACTCGTCATCGCGCAATTGGCGGTGTTGCGTCTGGGCGCGGCGTATGCGCCGATCGATCTGGCGAGCCCGGCGCCACGCCAACAGGCAATGCTCCAGGTCTTGCGCTCGACGGTGATCGTGACCGATGGAGCGACGCCGTCGGCCGCGGCAGGCGACGCGGTCGTTATCGACGCGAACGATGTCGCGCAGCACCCAGCCGACGACGCGTTCGCGCCCTGGGTTGGCGACGACCCGAACGCTGCTGCTTGCGTGATGTTCACCTCGGGAACGACCGGCGCGCCGAAGGGCGTCGTCGTGCCGCAATCCGGCATCGCGCGCCTGGTCTGCGACGCCGACTTCGCCGAGCTGCAACCGCGATCACGCTGGGGCTTCTTGTCGTCGCCGGCCTTCGACGCATCGACGCTCGAGGTCTGGGCCCCGCTGCTGAACGGTGGCTGTTGCGTGGCGCAAGAAGATGCCCTGCCATCGCTCGATGACCTGGCCAACTTTCTGCTGTCCAAGCGAATCACCGACACCTGGCTGACCGCCGCGCTGTTCAACGCGATGGTCGAAGACCGGCTCGACGCATTCGGCGAGCTGCGCCAACTGCTGACCGGCGGCGAGCGCGTCTCGCCGCGCCACGCACAAGCGGTGCTGAAGGCGCATCCGACGCTGCGTCTGGTCAACGGCTACGGGCCGACCGAGAACACGACCTTCACGCTGTGTCGCACGATCACTTGGGACGATACGGAGAACGTTGCGGGCATTCCCATCGGGCAGCCGATTCGCGGCACCACCGTTCGCGTCGGCATCGACGCGCAGGAGACGAACGACGGCGAGCTGCTGGCCGGTGGCGCCGGCGTCGCGCTCGGCTATCTCAACGAGCCCGAGCTCAGCGCGCAGAAATTCATCGTCCTCGATGGCCGGCGCTGGTACCGCACCGGCGACCTCGTGCATCGACGCGCCGACGGCGCATTCGAGTTCCGCGGCCGCGTCGACCGGCAAGTGAAGATCCAAGGGCACCGCGTCGAGCTCGAGGAAGTCGAGACGCTGCTGCGCTCGTGCCCCGGCGTCGGCGACGCCGCGGTGCTGATGCGCGGCGACAGTGCCGAATCGCAGCATCTCGTCGCCTGCTTCAGCGGCATCGGCGGCGGCGCTCCAACGAGCGACGCGGTCGCCGAATTTCTTGGCGAGCGCTTGCCGTTGCCCGCGGTTCCGAAGCGCTTCATCGCGATGCAGCGATGGCCGCTGAGCCTGAATGGCAAGCTCGATCGCGCTGCGCTCGCGGCGCGGGTCGACGAGCAAGCGCATGCGCTCGCGCGCGCGGACCTGCGTTGGCGCAGCCATGCCGAAGAGGCGCTCGCCGGCATCTGGAAAAGGTGTCTGCCCGCATCGGCCATCCATCGGCACGCGAGTTTTCTGGCGATC
>VBCQ01000495.1 GCA_005882155.1 Betaproteobacteria bacterium | reverse complement strand
TCGTCAGCGGCGAAGGCAGGGGCTGCAACGCATGCAGCAGCAATCAGCGCAAACCAGCGTCGCCCCATATCAGTCCAACGCCGGATTGCGCGCCAGAAACATCGGATTCAGCCAAGTCTCGGGCACCGCCTTCGGTTGTCGCGACACATAGCGCACCCGCGTTTCCTTGTGGTTGCTGAGCTGGTCGAGCAGCACCATCTCGGTCACCAGCGTCGGGGCGACCGGATTGTCGAGAACGAATCGCGCTTGCTTCGCGAGCTTGTCCGATTGCACGAAGAGATCAGCCTTGATCGGCTCGTGCCGCGCCTTGGCGATCCACAGCTCGATGCGCTGATACGTGACGCCTTTGCGTGCCGCCACCAAGCTCAGGTGCAGGCAAGGCTGTGCAGCCGCATCGGCGCCGCAGCGCTCCTCGCCCGCCAACGTGCCGGTGTAGTCCTGCGCCCAGCTCATCGTCGCGATGTCGCCGGTCGACGCATCGCCGAGCAGCTTCTGCGACGGCGTGATGCGAAGCGCCCGCTGGCTGCCCGGCATCAGGAGCCAGAAGTCGTCGCCGAGCATCAGCACCTTCTGCCCTTGCTCGGCCGGCGAGCGCATCAGCACGAGCGACTTGTGCTCGGCCTGCACGAAGACGGTGTAGCGGCGCTCCTTGTCGGCCGAGCCATCGCGGTTGAAGACCGTCACCTGCGTTTCGACCTGCAAGTTGTCCTGGCCGGTGCGATAGCGGTCGGCGTCTTTCAACAGCGCGACGACATCATCGGCGGCATGAGCGGAAGCTGCAGTGAGCAGCGTGGCGAGCCACAGAGCTTGAACGGGTTTCATTTTGAATTCCTTGGTTGCGTGCTCAGACATGTGCCAGCGCATCGACGATCGGTTTCGTGACGGTGCGCCGCGCGACCCAGGCCGATGCGAGCATCGACAGCGCAACCATCGCGAGCAGCGTCGCGATGTACAGCGTCGGGTCCATGACGATCTGCAGCGGGTAGCCGTTGCTGCGGCCGGGCGGCGGCGGCATCTCGACCGGGAACATCAATAGCGCCACCGAGACGACGAGCGCGACCCCCGCGCCGAGCAGCGATCCGGCGCCGCCGAGCACCATGCCTTCGAGCGCGAACGATCGGGTCAGCTGCCCCGGCAGCGTGCCCATCGCACGCAGCGTGCCGATCTCGCGGGTGCGCTCGATGATCGCCATCGCCATCGCATTCGTCACGACGAAGACGACGATCACGCCGATGATCAGCCCGAGCGCGCCGAAGATGCGGTTGTAGAGCTCCTTCACGCTGGTGTAGAACGCCGCCTGGTCGAGCCAGGTCTGCACCGCGAGCTGCGGCAGCGCTGCCGCAATGCGCTCGCGCGCCGGATGGGTCGCCTCCATGCTGCGCAGGAACACACCGAGCGTGGACACGCGCTGCGTGACGATCAGCTTCTGCGCGGTGGCGAGGTCGAGGTAGACGAGGCGCTTGTCGACGTCGGGGATGCCGGTCGAGAACACGCCTTGCACCGTCACGTCGAGTGCGTTGAGCGCGCCTTCGGTGGTGCTCGCGAGCAGCGTGAGGCTCGTGCCCGGCGTTGCCTTCAGGCTGCGCGCGAGGCCCGCGCCGAGCATCACTTTGCCGCGCTCGCTGCTCTGCAGGACCTCGCCCTCGGCGACCTTGAGGAACGGGCCTTTGACGGCGAACTCGGCGTCGGGGTCGATGCCGGCGGCGAGCATCACCGTCGACTTGTCGCCGTTGCTGATCAGCCCCGAGAACTCGACGCGCGGCAATACCTGGCGCACGTCGGGGTCGGCGAGCAGGCGAGCGCGCAGCGCGGCCACGTCGTCGAGACCGTTCTGCAGCGGCGTGTCTTCGTCGCGCTGGAACTGCGCGGGCTTGCCGACGATCAAGTGGCCGGTGGTGCGTGCCGAGATCTGCGCCAGGCCTTGGTAAGTGAAGAGCGCGAAGCCACCGGCGAGCAGGATCGCCGCGGTGCCGAGCGACGCGATGCCCACCGTGACGGCAGAGCGGCGGCGGTTGCGCAGCGTGTTGAGCCAAGCGAACTTAAGCCATTGCGAGCTCATGCGAAGCCTCCGTGTGTACGTCGAGAATGCGGCCGTCGAAGAGCGCGACGACGCGGTCGCAGCGGCGCAGCAACCGCGCGTCGTGGGTGGCGACGAGGAAGGCAGCGCCTTGCGCATGACCGACCTCGCGCATCAGGTCGAGCACCTGATCGGCGGTGTGCGAATCGAGGCTCGCCGTCGGCTCGTCGGCGATCACGAGCGATGGCCGCTTGACGAGGGCGCGAGCGATCGCAACGCGCTGTCGCTGACCCCCCGACAGCGCATCGGGCCGGTGCTTCGCGTGCTCGGCGAGGCCGACCGCAGCGAGGATCTGCGCAACGCGCTCGCGCCGCTCAGCGGCCGGCACGCCGGAGAGGAACAAGGGGTAGTCGACGTTG
>VBCQ01000494.1 GCA_005882155.1 Betaproteobacteria bacterium | reverse complement strand
ACCGCGCCGAGCGCGAACTCGCCGTAGTCGTAGCGATAGCGGTCGACGCCGAGGTTCAATCCGGCGCTGCAGCCGAAGTCGAGCAACGCGATGTCGCCGCGGCCGCTGCGCACCGCTAGTTCGCGCAACACCGGCCACAGCACCGCGCAGCGACCGATCTCGTTGGTCTGCGTCGTGCGCTGTGCGATGCGCTCGATCAACGCGTCGCGCTCGGCGACGCAGAACGCCAGCAGCGTTTCGCGCAATGCAGCGTCGGCACCTCGCGTTCCTCCGACGCTCGGATAGTACGCAGCCAGTGCATGCGTGCTGCCGGCGAGCATCAAATCGTGGATGGCGGCAAGCAACAAATTGGGCCGGCGCTGCGGCGGCGCGGCGACTGCAAGCAATCGCAACAGCGACGGCTCGTCGGCAGCAATGCGGCATAGCGCGTCGTACAGCGGCTCGCTGCCGCATTCGAGGCGGGCGAATGTGAGAAACAAGTTACGCAGCGCCGGCAAATCGATGTCGTCGGCGGCGGCGGTCAGGTCGTTCATGTCGTCGGGGTGTGGCTCATGTGCACGGGCCTGCGAACAATGCCACGCAAATCGCGAAAGCGGGTTCAGCCGGTCATCGCGGCGCCGGCTGGTCCGTTGAGAATAGGCCTGCGATCCGACCGTTGTTGCGCGCCTTCGCGGCGCGCTGGCCCACCAGAATGGGAGCGTATCGAGTGCCTAGCGAGGTTCCGTTGAATTCCCACCTGCCTGACGCTTCCCGCGCCGTGTTGCCGGCCTACCTGCTGCCGGTCACCGGGTTCATCGCCGGCACGAAGGGCAGTGACGACAACCCGCTGCACGACTTGATCCTGCGCGTCAACGCCGGCAGCCTGTCACACCTCGGCGTTCCGGCCGGCCTCGTCTACCGCTGGGCTTGTCTGTGCGGCCGCTGGGCGCCCGACCTGCAGATGTTCGTCGCGCAGGCGCTGCGCCACACCGGCAACATCGATCACTTTCTGGTCCAGCCTGCGGCGCGCGACCACCATGCCGGCGATCATGGCCTGCTCGAAGCGAGCATCACCGCGGCCGAGTTGGCGATGTGCGCGCAACACGATCCGCGCGGGTTTCAGCCGTTGCCGATTCAGATCGACGAGTTGCAGCAGGTCTGCTCGGTCGTCGCGTTTCTGTTCGACCTCGGCAAGGTCTTCGACCCGGTGCCGGGCTTCGACTGGGAGCGCGGCATGCAAGCCGAGCTGACGCCGTATTCGGACCTGTCGCGCTGCTGGCGCTCGAGCTGGAAAGCGCTGCGCGCGCGCAACCACATTCTCGCCGCCTGGCTCTATCACGTGAGCCGGCCGAGCCCCTGCGGCGCGTCGGCCGTCGAGGTCGTGCGCAGCCTCGCGCACAACGCGGTCAAGGCCGCGTGGCGCACGACGAGCCTGCTGCGCTGAACACGCCCTAAAGCAGCGATCGCGAGCGCATCCCGACGTCGGCCACTGCCAGCGCCGTCATGTTGACGACGCGGCGCACCGTCGCCGATGGCGTCAAGATGTGCACCGGCGCCGCCGCGCCGAGCAGGATCGGCCCCACCGTCACGCCCTGACCGCCGGTCATCTTCAGCACGTTGAAGAGGATGTTCGCGGCGTCGAGGTTCGGCAGGATCAGCACGTTGGCCGCGCCGCTGAGCGTCGCGTCGGGAAGGAAGCGCTGCCGCACCTCGTCGCTCAGCGCGGCGTCGCCCTGCAGCTCGCCGTCGGCTTCGACGTCGGGGGCGAGCCGCACGAAGCGGTCGCGCGCGGCGCGCATCTTCAGCGCCGACGCGCGCTTGCTGCTGCCGTACATCGAGTGCGACAAGAACGCGACCTTCGGCGTCAGGCCGAAGCGGCGCACTTCGTCGGCCGCCATCGACGCGATCTCCGCCAG
>VBCQ01000125.1 GCA_005882155.1 Betaproteobacteria bacterium | reverse complement strand
AGCGAAGGTGGAAAGGCTTCGCCGGAGACGAGCGCCTTGCGTATCGATGCCAGCGACGTACCGGTTTCGGTGGCCTTGTCGAACAGGATCTTCAGGAAGCTCGGCGTGCCGACATAGCCATTTGGCCTCAGCTCCGACGCGGCCTGCAGCTGCAACTCGGTGTTGCCGACGCCGCCGGCGAACACGGTGCAGCCAAGCGCGTGCCCACCGCTTTCCATCATCGCGCCGGCCGGCGTCAAGTGATAGCTGAAGCTGTTGTGGATCAGGTCACCGGCGCGAAATCCTGCGGCGTACAAGCCGCGGGCGGCGCGCCAGTAATCCGTCGCCTCGCCCTCGGGCTCGTAGATCGGGCCGGGCGACGCGAAGACGCGAAGCGCACCGATGCGCGAGCCCCAGCCGATCGTCGAGAAGCCGCCGAAGACATCGCTGCCGCGGCTCGCCCGCTGGCGTTCCAGCAGCTCGTGCTTGCGCGTCACCGGCAGGCGGGCGAGCGCGGCACGGCTGCGGATCGCCGACGCATCGACATCGTGCAGCAAGCTCGTGAACGCCGGCGCGCGCGTCTGCGCATGCGCGACCTGATGCGACAGCGCGGCCATCAGCTGCTGCTCGCGCAGCTCGGGCGAGCGCGTTTCGAGCGCGTCGTAGTAGGCGGCAGCAGCAGCAGCGGTCATCGGTTCATTCCTCGGTCCAGCGCGCCAGGCGCTTCTTTACCTCGTCGATGCACTTGCGCACATCGGCGGCGTTCTTCAGCACCAGCGTGTCCCATTCGGGCGAGCGCGACGCGCGCTTGGCGAGTCGGGCGGTGATGAAGCTCGCATCGCTGCGCAGCTCGACCACGCGACAACCCTGCAGCTCGAAGCCGTCACCGCGCTCGGCGAGCGATCGAAAGTCACGCAGATGGCGCTTGAGCTGAACCATCGCCACGCCGGGGATGAACGAAGGCGGTGAAAACAAGTCGCTCATGACAGCCACCTCTTGCGTCGCTTGTAGCTCTTCACGTCCTTGAAGCTCTTGCGGTCGCCGCCGCCCATGCCGAGATAGAACTCCTTGACGTCTTCGTTGGCTGCGAGGTCCTTCGCCGCGCCGTCCATCACGATGCGGCCGTTCTCGAGGATGTAGCCGTAGTCGGCGTAGCGCAGCGCCATGTTGGTGTTCTGCTCGGCGACATCGACGGCTCGTCGAGCAGCACCATCTTCGGGTTGGCCATCAGCGCGCGGCTGATCGCGCACATCTGCTGCTCGCCACCCGAGGTGTACGCGGCTTGCGAGCTGCGCCGCGTTTTCAGACGAGGAAAGTAGGCGTAGACCTTGTCGAGCGTGGCCTGCACGGCGGCCTTGCCGTCGCGGCGCGTGTAGGCGCCGGTCATGAGGTTCTCCTCGATCGTCAAGTGGCCGAAGCAATGGCGGCCTTCCATCACCTGGATCACGCCGCGGTTGACCATGTCGGACGTCGACAGCGCCTCGATGCGCTCGCCGCGCAGCTCGATCGATCCCTTCGTCACTTCGCCGCGCTCGCCGGCGAGCAGGTTGCTCACCGCGCGCAAGGTCGTCGTCTTGCCGGCGCCGTTGCCGCCGAGCAGCGCGACGATGCGGCCCTCGGGCACCTGCAGCGATACGCCTTTCAGCACCAGGATCACATGGTTGTAGATGACCTCGATGCCGTTGACGTTGAGAAGAATGTTCGGTGTGCTCATGCCTTGTCCCTCTGACTCGCTTCAGCGTCGCACGCGGCGCTGAAGCGAGGGCTCCGTTTCGGAGCCCGCCCCGGCCTCTGTGATGCGGTTCAGCCCGGGCTGCAGTCTTCCGCGGTGCGGCGCGTCAGCTTGTTCGCCGCCGCGAACTTGTCGGCCGACGCCTTGACCAGCGGCTTGATGATCTGCTGATCGGCTTCGATCCAGTCGGAGCTCAGCTTCCAGTGCGCCCCGTCCCAGGTGTGCACACGCGCCCACGACGAGCCCATGTGGTCAACGCACGAGGTGCTGACCGGCTTCATCACGCCGGTGAAGCCGATCGCATCGAGCTTCTTCTGGTCGAGCGCGAGGTTCTCGAAGCCCCAGCGCACCTGCTCGCCCGTCAGCGGCTTCTTGCCGTAGACGGTCTGCGCCTGCTTGATCGCCTCGGTGATCAGCATCGAGATCATCATGCCGCGGGTGTGCAGCACCGAGCCGACTTCATCCTTCGACGCTGCCGTCCCTTGGCCCTTGTCGTAGACCAGCTTCAGCAGGTCTTCATGCACCTTGGCGCGGCCCTGGCCGTAGTCGAGCACGAGCGAGTTGTAGCCCTTCGCACCTTCTTCGACGCCCTTGACATCGGGCTCGGAGCCCGACCACCACACGCCGTACATCTTCTCGCGCGGATAGCCGGTCGCGACCGCCTCTTTCAGCGCGGTCGAATTCATCACGCCCCAACCCCACAGCAGCAGGTAGTCGGGCCGCTGTTGACGAACCTGCAGCCAGGTGGATTTCTGTTCGACACCCGGGGCGGTGACCGGCAGCAGCAGCAACTCGAAGCCATGCATCTTTGCGCGCTCCTGCAGCATCTGGATCGGCTCCTTGCCGAACGGGCTGTCGTGATACACGAGCGCGATCTTCTTGCCCTTGAGCTTATCGAGCCCGCCTTCCTTCTTGCCGATGTGCTGAATCAGCGCGTCAGCCGCAGTCCAATAGGTGCCCAGCAGCGGGAAGTTCCATTTGAAGATGCCGCCGTCGGCCGAATCGGCGCGGCCATAGCCGGTGTGGATCAGCGGAATCTTGTCGGTTGCCGTCTTTGCGGTGATCGCGTAGACGGCACCGGTCGACAGCAGATCGAATGCCGCAGCACCGGTCGGCCCCTTGCCCTTGAGCCGCTCATAGCACTCGATCGCGCGGTCGGTGGCATAGCCGAATTCGCATTCCTCCCACATGATCTTGACGCCGTTGATGCCGCCCTTGGCATTCACGAGCTTCAGGTAATCGACGAAGCCATCGGCGATCGGCACGCCGTTCGGCGCGTAGGGCCCGGTTCGGTACGACATCACGGGAACGAACTGCTCCTTCGCCTGGGCGAAGGCAGGGGACGTGACCAGGCTCGCGATGCCGGCAGCGGCAATCGTTGCGCCCAGAGCGAGAGACTTCAGTTTCATGTTTGCCTCCAGAGGTGGAATGAGCACATCGAGTGCCGGGTGAAAAACGGTGTGCGGGTCAATGCGGGAACGGCCACAGCCGCAGCTTTTCCTTGGCGATGGACCACAGCCGAGCCAGCCCGTGCGGCTCGACGATGAGGAAGAACACGATCAGCGAGCCGAAGATGATCACTTCGAGGTGCGACGCGGTCGAGGTCGCGATCGGAATGCCGAGCCAGCCCGGAACCTGGTTGAGCGCGAGCGGCAGCAGCACGATGAATGCGGCACCGAAGAAGCTGCCCATGATCGAGCCGAGGCCTCCGATGATCACCATGAACAAGAGCTGGAACGAGCGATCGATCGAGAACGCCGCAGGCTCCCATGAACCCAAGTGAACGAAGCCCCATAACGCGCCGGCAACACCGACGATGAACGAGCTGACCGCGAACGCGGTGAGCTTGGCGTAGACCGGGCGGATGCCGATCACCGCGGCGGCGACGTCCATGTCGCGCATCGCCATCCACTCGCGCCCGATCGCGCTGCGAATCAGATTCTTCGCCATCAGCGCGAACACAGTCACGACGGCGAGGCAGAACAGGTACTTCTGCGCCGGCGTCTCGATCGGCACACCGAAGATCTGCAGGTTCGACACGCTGACCGATCCCGACGCCGAGTAATCGGTGAACCACTGGATGCGCAGGAATGCCCAGTCGACAAAGAACTGCGCGGCCAGAGTCGCCACCGCGAGGTACAGCCCCTTGATGCGCAGGCTCGGGACGCCGAACACGACGCCGACCGCGGTCGCGCACAGGCCGCCGAGCAACAGCGAGACGAGCAACGGCAGGCCTTCGATGCGCGCCTGAAAGTTGTAGGCCGCGTAGGCGCCCACCGCCATGAACGCGCCGGTGCCGAGCGAGATCTGCCCGCAGTAGCCGACGAGGATGTTCAATCCGATCGCGGCGAGCGAGAGGATCACGAACGGGATCAGGATCGCGCGGAACAGGTATTCGGGCGCGATCCACGGCACGACGGCGAACGCGAAGGCGAGCAGCGCGCCGATGACATAGCGATCCTGAACGATCGGAAAGATCTGCTGATCGGCGCGGTAGGTGGTCTTGAACTGACCGTTTTCACGATAGAGCATGTGGCTTTCCTCAGACGCCGCCGGGCCGCCCCAAGGCGGCTGAGCGCCCCCTCGGGGGGCAGGAGCGAAGTGACGTGGGGGTCGTCATGACTTCAGACGCGGTCGATGATTCGTTCGCCGAACAGGCCTTGCGGGCGCACCAGCAGGAATGCGAGTGCCATCACATAGGCGAACCAGATCTCGATGCCGCCGCCCATGTATGGGCCGAGATAGATCTCAGACAGCTTCTCGCCGACGCCGATCAAGAGGCCGCCGATGATCGCGCCGGGCACCGACGTGAGGCCACCGAGGATCACCACCGGCAGCGCCTTCAGCGCCACCAGCGACAGCGAGAACTGCACGCCGAGCTTGGAGCCCCAGATGACGCCGGCCACGAGTGCGGCGAAGCCCGCCACCGACCACACGATGACCCAGATGCGTGACAGCGGAATGCCGATCGACTGCGCAGCCTGATGGTCGTCAGCGACTGCGCGTAAGGCGCGTCCGGTCGAGGTCTTCTGGAAGAACAGCGTCAACGCGATGACGAGGCCGGCGGCGATCAGCGCCGCGACGAGGTCTTCCTGGCTCACCAGTACGCCGCCTTGGAAGGTCTCGCCGTCGAGCACATAGGCGATGCCGAGCGTGGCCATCAGCAGCGTGATGCCTTCTTGATTGACGAGACGGCCGAGCGCGAGCTTCTCGATCAGCCAGGCGACGATGATCATCACGCCCATCGCGAGCACGAACGCGAGCAGGTTCACGAGCAGCTTGCCCTGCAGCCCCGTCCACAGCGGAATCCAGTCGGCGAAGCGCGCCATCGCGAGCGCCGAGAACAGCACCATCGCGCCTTGCGCGAAATTGAACACGCCCGATGCCTTGTAGATCAGCACGAAGCCGAGCTCGATCAGCGAATACAGCATGCCTGCCATCAGGCCGCCAAACAGTGTCTCGAGGAAGAAGCCCATCGCCAGACCCTCAGTGCGTCGTGCCGAGGTAGGCCCGGATCACGTCTTCGTTGTTGCGTACTTCAGCGGGTGTTCCGTCGCCGATTTTCTTGCCGTAGTCGAGCACGACGACGCGGTCGGAGATGTCCATCACGACACCCATGTCGTGCTCGATCAGCACGATGGTCGTTCCGAACTCGTCGTTGACGTCGAGGATGAAGCGGCACATGTCCTGCTTCTCTTCGACGTTCATGCCGGCCATCGGCTCGTCGAGCAGCAGCACCTTCGGCTCCATCGCGAGCGCACGGCCGAGGTCGACGCGCTTTTGCAATCCGTAGGGCATGCGGCCGACGGGGGTCTTGCGGTAGGGCTGGATCTCGAGGAAGTCGATGATGCGCTCGACGGCCTCGCGGTTCTTGATCTCCTCGCGCTCGGCCGGGCCGAAGCGGATCGCCTGCAGGAAGAGGTTGCTCTTCATCCGCAGGTTGCGCCCCGTCATGATGTTGTCGAGCACGCTCATGCCCTTGAACAGCGCGAGGTTCTGGAAGGTGCGCGCGAAGCCCATCTCGGCCACCTGGCGCGAGTTCATGTGGGTGAAGGTCTGGCCGCGAAAAGTGATCGCGCCTTGCTGCGGCTGATAGACGCCGTTGATGCAGTTGAGCATCGAGCTCTTGCCGGCGCCGTTCGGCCCGATGATGGCGCGGATCTCGTGCTCGCGCACATTGAAGCTGATGTCTGTGAGCGCCTTCACGCCGCCAAAGGCGAGCGAAATGTTGGCCACGTCGAGCATCACGTCGCCGATTTGTCTGGTGCTCATGTCTTATGCCGCCCTGCGAACTGCGGAGAAGGTTTTCGCGTCGCTGATCTGCAAGTCGGCAGCGACCATGCCGGTGCGGCCATCTTCGAACTTCACCTGCGTCTCGATGTATTGCGAGGCCAAGCCGGCGTACAGCGCATCGACGAGCACGCCGTACTTCTCGCCGATGAAGCCGCGGCGCACTTTGCTCGAGCGGGTCAGCTCGCCGTCGTCGGCATCGAGTTCCTTGTGCAGCACGAGGAAGCGGCTCACCTGGCTGCCGCACAGCTTGTCGTCGGCAGCGAGGTCGGCGTTGGCCTTCTCGACGCAATCGCGGATCAGCGCGTAGACCTCGGGCTTTTGCGCGAGGTCGGTGTAGCCGGCGTAGGGCAGGTTCTTGCGCTCGGCCCAGTTGCCCACCGCGTTGAAGTCGATGTTGATGAACGCGCAGACGCGATCGCGCTTGTCGCCGAAGGCCACCGCCTCTTTGATGTAGGGGAAGAACTTCAGCTTGTTCTCGACATACTTGGGCGCGAACATCGCGCCGTCGTGGGCGCCGCCTTGCAGACGCCCGACGTCCTTCACGCGGTCGATGATCTTCAGATGGCCGCTCGCGTCGACGAAGCCGGCGTCGCCGGTGCGGTACCAGCCCTCGGGCGACAGCACTTCGTCGGTCGCGACCGCGTTCTTGTAGTAGCCCTTGAGCAAGCCGGGCGACTTGATCAGGATCTCGCCGCTCGTCGTCACCTTCAGCTCGACGCCTTCGCACGGTACGCCGACGGTGTCAGCCTTGGCCTGGTTGTCGGGCTGCATGCAGACGAACACCGCGGTCTCGGTCGAGCCGTAGAGCTGCTTCAGGTTGATGCCGATCGCGCGGTAGAAGCTGAACAGGTCGGGGCCGATCGCTTCGCCCGCCGTGTAGGCGACGCGAACGCGCGACAGCCCGAGCGTGTTGCGCAGCGGGCCGTAGATGCACAGGTTGCCGAGCGCATAGAGCGCGCGGTCGCCGAAGCTGACCGCGCCGCCGTCCATCAGCGTCGGCCCGGTGCGGCGCGCGATCGCCATGAAGCGATGGAACAGCCAGCGCTTCAGCGCGCCGGCGTCTTCCATGCGGATCATCACGCTGGTGAGCAATCCTTCGAAGACGCTGGGCGGCGCGAAGTAGTAGGTCGGCCCGATCTCTTTCAGGTCGATCATCACCGTGCCTGCCGACTCGGGGCAGTTCACGACGTAGCCGCAAACGAGCCATTGCGCGTAGGAAAAAATGTTCTGTCCGATCCAGGCCGGCGGCAGATAGGCGAGAACCTCCTCGGCGCTGCTCAGGTTGTCGAAGATCGCGCCGGCGCGCGCCCGATCGGTCAAGGTGAAGTGCGTGTGCACGACGCCTTTCGGATTGCCTGTCGTGCCCGAGGTGAAGAACATCGCGGCGACGTCGTCGGGCTGGGTGCGCTTGACCTGCTCGTCGAACCAGCCTTGTTGCTCGCTCACGTGGCCACGGCCCGATTCGATCAGCGCGTCGAGCGACGCGAGGCCGGGCTCGCTGTAATTGCGCAGGCCGCGCGGGTCGTCGAACCAGACGCGCTTCAGTTGCGGGCACGTCTCGCGCAGCTCGAGCATCTTGTCGACTTGCTCCTGGTCTTCGACGATCGCGAACGCGACCTCGGCGTTGTTCATCGGAAATGCGTATTCGGCGGCGGCAGCGTCCTGATACAGCGGCACCGGAATGGCGCCGAGCGACTGCGCCGCGAGCATCGACGCCGACAGGCGCGGCCGGTTGGCGCCGACGATCACGATGTGCTGCCCGCGCTGCAGCCCGGCCTGCGCCAGACCGGCAGCGAGCTCGCGCACCAGGTGCGCCAATTGCGACCAGGTCAGCGTCTGCCAAATGCCGTACTCCTTCTCGCGCAGCGCCGGCGCGTTCGCTCGCTTGGCGGCGTGTTCGAGCAAGAGGCGGGGAAAGGTCGTCTACACCATCGTCTCCTCAGCAAAATCGCGCGCCGGTGCAGCGTGCGGGCTGTGTCATTGGGGTCGAATCGTAGAGATGAGTTTGACGCCATGTTGTCGTTACGACGACAATCCTAGGGACTCTACCTAGCGGACTTTCCCGCAGTCGTCAGCCACGTCATGAACAAGGCCGTCCCTCTTCAACAGCGCGCGAGGCCCTTGACCGACGCCGAGATCGCCGGCATCCCGTGGCTCGCGCGCTTGACTGCGAAAGAGCAGGACAAGGCGCGCGCGAGGCTGACCGCAGCCACTGCGCAGCCGGGCGATCTGCTTTGCCGCATCGGTCGCGCGCCGACTTACTGGTTCGGCGTCATCGACGGCTTGCTGAAGATGAGCAACGACGATTCGCACGGCCCGCCGATGACCTTCACCGGCGTGCCGCCCGGCGCCTGGTTCGGCGAGGGCACGCTGCTCAAGCGCGAGCCCTATCGCTACAACATCCAGGCGCTGCGTCGCAGCACCGTGGCGGGCCTGCCGCTCGAGACTTTTCACGAGTTGCTCGAGACCAGCATCGCATTCAATCGCTTCGTGCTCGGGCAGATTAACGAGCGGCTCGGGCAGTTCATCGCGGCGCGCGAGATCGATCGACTCAACGACACCGACTCGCGCGTCGCGCGCGGCCTCGCGGCGATGTTCCATCCGGTGCTGTACCCGGGCGTCGGCGAGCTGTTGCGCATCACGCAGCAAGAGCTCGGCTACGTCGTGGGTCTTTCGCGCCAGCGCGTCAACGAAGCGCTCAACGCATTGCAAGATCGTGGTCTGATTCGCATCGAGTACGGCGGTG
>VBCQ01000493.1 GCA_005882155.1 Betaproteobacteria bacterium | reverse complement strand
TGGGCCATCAGCAGCGCGCGCAAGTAGTCGTAGCGTGCACTGTCGTTGCCGGGGTTGATCGCGAGCGCTTCCTGCAGTCGCTCGAGCGCGCTGTCGGTGTCGCCTTCGGCCAGCAGCTCATGTGCTTCCTCGACGCTCTCCTGAGCGGCGACGTCGTCGCTGCTCGGCACATGCTTGTCGAGGAAGTTGCGCACTTCGCCTTCGGGCAGCGCGCCGACAAAGCCGTCGACCGGCTGGCCGCCCTTGAACATCACGCAAAACGGAATGCTGCGAACGCCGAACATCTGCGACAGCTGGCCGGAGATTTCCGGCTGCTCGTCGGAGTTGAGCTTGGCGAGCTTGAAGCGCCCGGCGTACGCGACCTCGAGTTTTTCGAGCACCGGGCCGAGCGCCTTGCACGGGCCGCACCATGGCGCCCAGATGTCGAGCAGCACCGGTTGCTGCATCGACGCGTTGATCAGGTCGGCTTCGAAGTTCTGGAGCGAAATGTCGATCATGGGTTCGGGGGTTGGGTCGGCGCGCAGGTGACGAAGGTCGTGTCGTGCCGCCTACAATTCAAGGTTGTCAAGTACCGGGAGCCAAGCAATGAGCCACGCCCCTGTCGTGGTGGGTGTGGTGATGGGTTCCAGCACCGACTGGGACACCCTGCGCACCGCCACCGAGATTCTCGCCGAGTTCGGCGTCCCCTTCGAGGCACGGGTCGTTTCGGCCCACCGCATGCCCGACGATATGTTCGCCTACGCCGCAGGCGCGGCCGGTCGTGGGCTGAAGGCGATCATCGCCGGTGCCGGCGGAGCGGCGCATCTGCCCGGCATGCTGGCGGCGAAGACGACGGTGCCGGTGCTCGGCGTGCCGGTCGCGAGCCGCTATTTGCTCGGCGTCGATTCGCTGCATTCGATCGTGCAAATGCCCAAGGGCATCCCGGTCGCGACGTTCGCGATCGGCACATCCGGTGCGGCCAATGCGGCGCTGTTTGCCGTCGCGATGCTCGCCAACGAAGACGCTGCGCTGCGAGCGAAGCTCGAGGCGTATCGCGCCCGCCAGACCGAAGCCGCACGCGCGATGTCGGCCGATTTGAAATGAACCACCCCCGAAGCGCCTGCGGCGCTCCCCCTCAAAGGGGGCGACACCAGCGGACCGGCGGAGCCGGATCCGCGGTGTCCGCTTGGCTGTGGCTGGTTCATGCGTCGCGGGTCGCGCGCAGCGCGGTGGAGCAACTGAAATGAAGGGCTTCATCGCGCCGGGCGCAACGCTCGGCGTCATGGGGGGCGGTCAACTCGGCCGCATGTTCGTCCATGCCGCGCAGCAAATGGGCTACGGCACCGTGGTGCTCGACCCCGACCCGGCGAGCCCGGCCGGGCTGGTCGCGCATCACCACATCCAAGCCGACTATCTCGACCAGCAAGGCCTCACGCAACTCGCGCAGCTGAGCGCCACCATCACGACCGAATTCGAGAACGTTCCCGCCGCAGCGCTGCGCACGCTGGCGGCGATGCGGCCGGTCGCACCGGGTGCCGAAGCGGTCGCGATCTGCCAGGACCGGGCGGCCGAGAAGGCCCATTTCGTTCGCTGCGGTGTGGCGTGCGCGCCGCATGCGTCGATCGAGTCGCCGCAGCAGCTCGCGTCGGTCGACGCTGCGCTGCTGCCCGGCATCCTGAAGACCGCGCGGCTCGGCTACGACGGCAAGGGCCAGCAGCGCGTCGACACGCGTGACGAGCTGGCCGCTGCATGGTCAGCGTTGAATCATGCGCCGTGCCTGCTCGAGCGATTGCTGCCGATTGCCTACGAAGTGAGCGTGATCGTCGCGCGCAGCGCTGCCGGCGAGGTCGTGCATCTGCCGCTGCAGCAGAACCTGCATCGCGGCGGCATCCTCGCCGTCACGCAGGTGCCGTCGCCCGACGTGACCTTGCCGGTGCAGCAGCGAACGGCGGAGGCAGCCGAGCACATCGCCGCAGCGATGGACTATGTCGGCGTGCTGTGCGTCGAGTTTTTCGTCCTCGCCGACGGCAGCGTCGTCGTCAACGAGATGGCGCCGCGGCCGCACAACTCGGGCCACTACAGCGTTGATGCCTGCGACGTGTCGCAGTTCGACTTGCAGGTGCGCGCGCTGACTGGTGCGCCGCTGCTGGCGCCGCGCCTGCACTCCGAAGCGGTGATGCTGAACCTGCTCGGCGAGCTGTGGTTTCGCGACGGCGAGCGCGAAAGCGCTCCGCCGTGGCATGAGGTGTTGAAGCTGCCCGGCGTTCATCTGCACTTGTATGGCAAGGCGAGCGCACGCCGAGGGCGAAAGATGGGCCACTTGACGGTGACGGCGGCCAACCTCGCGCAAGCGCGCGAGCAAGCCTTGCGGGCAGCGTCGCTGCTCGGCATCGACGCGTTCTGACGGAGTCGCGCCACGGTGTTGCTCGAAGGTTCAGATAGCGCAGTCGTCGATCGCGCGGCCGCGGCCTTGGCGGCGGGCGAGCTGGTGGCATTTCCGACCGAGACGGTGTACGGACTCGGTGCGCGGGCCGACGACGATGCCGCGGTCGCGAAAATCTTCGCCGCCAAGGGCCGGCCGGCCGATCATCCGCTGATCATTCATGTGGCCGATGCCGACAGCGCGCGCAGCTTCGCGGCCCATGTGCCGCCGGTGGCGGTGCGCTTGATCGCGTCGTTCTGGCCTGGACCGCTGACGGTGATCGTCGCGCGCGCTGCGGCTGTTGCGGCAGCGGCCGCCGGCGGCCACGCGACGATCGGCTTGCGCTGCCCGTCGCATCCGATCGCACGCGCCTTGCTGCAGGCGGCGCGCCGCCGCGGTGTGCCCGGCGTCGCGGCACCGAGCGCAAACCGCTTCGGCCGCATCAGCCCGACACGCGCCGAGCATGTGGTGGCCGAATTCGGCGACGCGTTGATGGTGATCGACGGCGGGCCGTGCGACGTCGGCATCGAATCGTGCATCGTCGACTGCTCGCGCGGCCGACCGGTGCTGTTGCGCCCCGGCGTGCTGACCCGTGCGCAGATCGAGGCGGCGGCCGGCGAGCCGCTGCACGACAGCGACGATGCGTCGCCGCGCGCGTCAGGCACCCTCGAAACGCATTACGCGCCGCGCGCGGCGCTGCGCGTGATGCCGAGCGGGATGCTTCACACGGCTTTGCAAATGCTCGGCGACTCGCCGCTCAAGCTGGCGGTATATTCACAGTCCCTGCCCAAGGGCATCGGGCCGCTCGCGCGCCATCGGACAATGCCCGCACGGGCCAGCGAGGTGGCCCACGAGTTGTTTTCGGTGCTGCGCGCGTTCGACGACGAAGGCGTGCAGCTCATCTGGGTCGAGGAACCGCCGGCCACTCCCGAATGGGAAGGCGTGCGGGACCGGTTGCGCCGCGCGTCGGCGTCGTGACCTGTGGCCCACCCAATCTGTTTTCTGGAGAGTTCATGAAATTCAACGGCAATGCAATGCGAGCCGCAATCGGCGTGATCGGCGCGGCATTGACGGCACTCGCGCTCGTGTCCTGCGGCGGCGGACAAGCAGTCGAGAAGTTCGTGCCGACACGGATATTGGCGTTCGGCGACGAGAGCAGCTTCATGGATGCGAACGGACTCAAGTACAGCGTCAATGCGCTGAAGGCCGATGGCACCATCGATTGCAAAGCCAACCCGATATGGGTTCAGGGCTTGGCAGCGGCCTACGGCCTCGTCTTTCCGCAGTGCAATCCGGATGCGGTGGCGGCGCCGGCGAGCCAGATTCTTGCGACGGTCGACGCGACGTCGGGCAACGTCAAAGATCAGATCGACCTGTTTGTGACCAACGGCGGTTCGTTCGGCGGCAAGGACTTGGCCACGGTGTTGGCCGGCGCACGCGACATCCTCGACCAGTACGCTCTCATCAAAAAACTCACGACGACCGAAGCCCAAGCCATCCCGATCCTCGAGCAAGCCGGCACCGCGCTCGCGGCACAAGTCAACCGCATCGGATTGGCCGGCGGCAAAGTGCTGATCGCCACGGTGCCCGACATGGGCTTGACGCCGTTCGCCGTCAATGCGGGGACGACCGATGCGGCCTTGTTGACGCGGCTCACGTCACGCTTCAACTCCAAGCTGCGCGTCGGGCTGATCAACGACGGTCACATGACCGGGCTGCTGCTGATCGACGAGATG
>VBCQ01000124.1 GCA_005882155.1 Betaproteobacteria bacterium | reverse complement strand
TCTGGGCCGACGACGCGAAGACCCGCAGCTACTTCCACGCGGCGGAGGCCGGCATGCCCTACGTGGCGCTGCTGCGGTTCATCGAGGTGCTGCCCGACTGCGCGGCGAGCGAGTCGGTGCGTCAGGCTTTGCGTCGCGGGTTGCGGCACGAGATCGACATCACGACGCAAGGCGAGAACAACCCCTTCGGCTACCCGCGCCAGCAGGTGCAGATTCCCGGCCAGCCCGGCCGCGTGCAGTTCTTCATCCCGCACGACAACGAGAGCGGCTACTGGTGGCAAGGCGAGAACGCGCGCCTCGCGTCGCTCGCCTGCGCCGCGCTGTGGGCCACCCAGCAGTTCGCCGACGACGCTGCGCTGTGCGCCGAGCTGCGCGTGTACGCGCAAGCCGCGCTCGATTGGATCTTCGGCTTCAACCCCTTCGACGCCTGCATGATGCAAGGCCACGGTCACCACAATCCACGCTACGAGGCCGGCTACTGGAACGCGCCAGGGGGAGTCTGCAACGGCATCACGTCGGGACTGGCCGACGAGGACGACATCGACTTCAAGTCGCCATCGGAGACGGATCCATCGCAGTCATGGCGTTGGAGCGAGCAGTGGCTGCCGCACGGCGCGTGGCTGTTCCTCGCGCTCGCGCAGCGGCCTTCGGGAGCGAACACCGCGTTTGCCTGATGCCCGTCGGCGGCATCGTCCTGTATCGTTTCGGCAGTCGTGTGGGCATCGCCCGGGCGGCGCTTTCTTCGTCTCCTCGATGCCGTCATGACACGCAGTACTCCCGTTCTGTCGGACCGCCGCCATCCGGGCGCGTTCGCGCTCGGCTGCGCCGCCGTGACCGCCGGTGTCGTGCTGCACCTGCCGATGTTCTGGATGGCCCGCGACAACGGCTTTCGCCTCGCCGACATGGCGATGGACGACGCCATGCTGTGGGGCATGTTGCTGATCGTCGTCGGCATTGCGGTCGCCGGCTATGGCCTGCTGCCCAAGCGAGCGACGAGCGCCGCCGCACAAGATGATGTCCACGCCGTCGCGCCCGAAGACACGCCGTTGTCGTGGGCCCATTGGCAATTGCTGGTCACGCTCACCGTCGCGCTCGTCATCGATGTGATGAAGCCGGCGAGCCTCGGCTTCGTGCTGCCCGGCATGGTCGACGAATACGGCGTCTCGAAGGCGACCGTCGCCTGGCTGCCGTTCGCCGCGCTGTGCGGCACCGTCGTCGGCTCGGTGCTGTGGGGCTGGCTCGCCGACCTGTTCGGGCGGCGCGCGTCGATCCTGCTCTCGGCGGTGATCTTCGTCGGCACCTCGATCTGCGGCGCGATGCCGTCGTTGTGGTGGAACGTCGGCATGTGCTTCCTGATGGGCGCAGCGGCCGGCGGCATGTTGCCGGTCACCTACGCGCTGCTCGCCGAGACGATGCCGTCGCGCCACCGCGGCTGGGCGCTGGTGCTGGTCGGCGGGCTCGGCGCGGTCGGCGGCTATGTCGCGGCGAGCGGCCTGTCTGCTTGGCTTCAGCCGATCTTCGGCTGGCGCATCCTGTGGTTCCTCAACCTGCCGACCGGCTTGATCCTGATCTTCATGAATGCCGGCATCCCCGAGTCGGCCAAGTTCCTGCTGTCGGTCGGCCGCTTCAACGAGGCCCGTGCGACGCTGCGGCGCTTCGGCTGCTTGCTCGAAGTCGACGCAGCGCGACCAGCCGCCGTGCCGATTTCGGCGGTGCTGCTGCCGCATGCGGGTGCGCCGTCATCGCTCGTCGCGCGCACCTGGGCGCTGAGCGTCACTGCCATCGCCTGGGGGTTGATCAACTTCGGCCTCTTGCTGTGGATGCCGGTGCACCTCGTCGCCAAGGGCTATGGCATCGGTCCGTCGAGCGCGCTCCTCACCGCGTCGGCGCTGATCGCGCTGCCGACGATCTTCGTAGCGGCTTTCGTCTACAGCCGCTGGAGCAGCAAGGGCGCGTTGATCGGGGCTATCGTGCTGACGGGGCTCGGGCTGCTCGGCCTGCTGCGTCTCGAGTGGATGGCGCCGGCGGGCGCCGACCCGGTGTGGCCGGTCGCGCTGTTGATCGTCGGCATCAACGGCATCATCGCGGTGCTGTTGCCCTACGCCGCCGAAAGCTATCCGCTGGCGATCCGCGGCCGCGCGACCGGCTGGGTCGCCGCGTGCAGCAAGAGCGGCGGGCTGCTCGCGCAAGGCCTGAGCCTCGTCGGGCTGATCCCGGCACTCGGCATCGCCAGCCTGTTGATTCTTGCGCCGGTGCTGCTCGCGTTCGCGCTGGTACTGCGCTATTGCATCGAGACGCGTGGACGTGACCTGCGCGCGCTCGAGCTGCCATCCGGCATCACCCTCGAACCGCCCAGAGAAAGCGCATGACGACGACCGCCACCCTCTTCAACTATTCGTTCTCGCTGACGCAGCCGAACCCGCGCGCCCATCTGCCGCCGGCGATCCGCAAGATCGTCATCGTCGGCGGTGGCTCGGCCGGCTGGATGACTGCGATGACGCTCGCCGCCGCACTGCTGCCCAAGGGCATCGAGATCGAGGTGCTCGAGTCGCCGATCGTCGGCATCATCGGTGTCGGCGAAGGCTCGACGCCGTGGCTGCGCGGCTTCTTCGACGCCCTCGGCATCGAGGAAAGCGAATGGATGCCGGCTTGCCACGCGACCTACAAGTGCGGCATCACCTTCGACGGCTGGTCGACCAAGCCCGGCTTCGAAAGCTACTTCCATCCGTTCGCGTCGATGCTCGACAACCTGACGATGACGCAGTTCGTCTACAACTCCCACGGGCGGCTGAACGGCGTGAATCTGCATGCGCACCCGAACCGCTTTTTCATCGCGTCAACGCTTGCCGAACAGCACCTCGCGCCGAAGCCGCAACGCAACTTTCCGTTCGATGTCTGGTACGGTTATCACTTCGACGCCGTGCTGCTCGGCCAATTCCTGCAGAAGAAGGCCATCGAGCGCGGTGTGAAGTACAAGAGCTGCCACGTGAAGGAGGTCAAGCTCAACGAGCGCGGCGACATCGCGTCGGTGCAGACCGACGGCGACGAAACCATCGCCGCCGATTTCTTCGTCGACTGCACCGGCTTCGCCGGCCTGATGATCCAGCAGGCGCTGAAGACGCCGTTCGTCAGCTTCTCGAGCAACCTCTTCAACGACGCCGCGGTCGCGATGCCGACACCGATCGGCGACGACATCCCGTCGCAGACGGTGTCGACCGCGATGAAGAATGGCTGGGCCTGGAAGATCCCGCTGACCGCGCGCTACGGCAACGGCTATGTCTACAGCTCGTCGTTCTGCTCCGCCGACGAAGCCGAGCGCGAGCTGCGCGAGCACCTCGGCCTGCTCGATTCGCCGACGCCGGCACGCCACTTGAAAATGAAGATCGGCCGCGTGACGAAGCACTGGAACCGCAACTGCCTCGCGGTCGGCCTCGCGCAGGGCTTCATCGAGCCGCTCGAAGCGACCGCGTTGCTGTTCATCCAGCAGACCGCATCGGCATTCGTCGAGGCGCTCGAGGCCGGCGATGTGAGCGAAGCGGCGCACGAGCGCTTCAACGAGCGCGTCAATCAGCACTTCGAAGGCACGCGCGACTACATCGTCACCCACTACAAGACCAACAGCCGCAGCGACACCGAGTACTGGCGCGCCAATGCGAGCAACGAGAACCTGTCGGAGCCGCTGAAACAGCTGTTTGGCTTCTGGATGGCGGGCAAGCCCATCGCCGGCGACGTCGGCCGGCAGACGATCGGCAAGGGCTACCCGGTGTTCTCGTGGTACTGCATCATGAGCGGCATGGGGATCTTCCCCGACGCGCACACGCTGCGTGCGCCGACGCCGAGCGAGGCGCGCTACAAGATGAGCGAGATCGACAACCTGCTGCAGCGCAGTGCGCTCAACTTCGTCAAGCAAAGAGACTTGCTCGCCGACATTCCGCCGAAGCGGCGCGAGGACGCATTGCAGATCTACTTCTGGTAGCGCGGTCCGCGGTTCATCAAGCGGGCTTGCGCCACAAGCTCGGCGGCACCTCGCGCAGCTTGGCCGCGAGTTCCATGCCGGTGCGCACATTGAACTTGTGGCAGATGCGCAGCCGATGCGCCTCGACGGTCTTCGTGCTGATCTGCAAGTGATCGGCGATCTGCTTGTTGAGGAAGCCGCCGACCATCTCGGTCAGCACCTCGCGCTCGCGCGGCGTCAGCTCGGCGATTTCCTGCAACAGCGTCTCGCGCGACGCATGCGCATTGCGCGCACCGCGCTCGGCGAGCAAGGCCTTGCCGATCGCATCGAGCAGCGTGCGCGGGTCGGCGGGCTTTTCGAGGAAGTCGCTGGCGCCCTGCTTCAGCGCCTGCACGACCATCGGAATGTCGCCGTGGCCGGTCAGGAACAGCACCGGCGGCAAGTAGCTTTGCGCCGCCCGCGCGCGCCGGGCGAGCTCATCGAACAGCTCGAGGCCGCTCATGCCGGGAATGCGCACGTCGATCACCAGGCAATTGAACTGGCTCGCGTCGGCGCCGTCGAGAAAGTCGACCGCGCGCTCGAATTCGGCCGAGGTCCAGCCGCGCGTGTCGAGCAGCATGCCGAGCGATCGGCGCACCGCCGGGTCGTCGTCGATGATCGCCACGTGAGCAGAGTGGGCGGCAGACGCGGTCGGGTTCGGGGTCATGGTGGACTTCGCTTTGACAATGATTTTCACGCAGCCGACCACACCGACGCCGGCAAGCGAAACGACAGGCGTGCGCCGCCGCCCGGATTGCCTTCGGCCCACAGCCGCCCGCCGTGGCTTTCGACCACGGTGCGACAGATCGCGAGGCCGAGCCCCATGCCTTCGCTCTTGGTCGTGTAGAACGGCTGGAACAAGCGGCCCGGGTCGGCGATGCCGGCACCGCGATCCGACACGCTGATCATCACCCCGTCGGCGTCGTCGGCGATGCGAACGGTGACGGCGTCGCGCGCCACCGGACTCGGCTGCGTGGCGACCGATTCGAGCGCGTTGCGCAGCAGGTTGAACAGCACCTGCTCGATCATCACGCCGTCGCAATCGATCCTCGCCGACGCATCGTGCGGCTGCACGTCGATGTCGACTTGCAAGCGCTGCGCGAGCGGCTCGACCAGTGCCAGCGGCTCGGTCAGCAAATCGAGCACCTTGTGCGTGTGGTGCTCGACCGCTCGCTTTTGAATGAAGCTGCGCAGGCTCTGGATGATCTGTCCGGCGCGGTGCGCCTCTTCGCCCATCCGCGCGACGGCATCTTCGACCTTCTTCATCTGCGGCGGGTTGCTGGCGAGGAAGCTGTCGGCCACCGCCGAGTAGTTCGCGATCGCCGCCAGCGGCTGGTTCAGCTCGTGGGCGATGCCCGATGCGAACTCGGCCAGGCTCGCCAAGCGCGCAGTGTGCTGCAGCAGCTCGTCGCGCTCGCGCGCCGTGCGGGCCGCCTCGCGCTCGGTCGTGACGTCGGTCGCGATGTCGAGCAGCACGGTCGAGCCGTCGACCCACGACATCGTGCGCCGCTCGACGTGGTACCAGCGGCCGCTGCCGGGGTCGGCGAATTCGGCCGCCTTCGTCTGCGTGTCGAGTGGATGGCGCGGCCACTGCACCAGACAGCAATCGGCATCGGCCTGCAACGCGAACACCTCGATGTGGTGGCGGTTGCGAAACAGCAGCCGGCCGTCGTCGAGCGAGCTCACCGACACCGCCGCCTCGAGCCCCGCGAGCACCGTGTAGAGCTGCTCGCGCGAGCTCGCCAGCGCCTCGCGCTCATCGGCCAGCGCCTGCTGCGCCGCGTGGCGCTCGCGCAGCCGCCGCTGCAACACGCGCAGCAGCCAGAGGATCAGCAGCGCGAACAGCGCCACCGCCGCCGACAAGCCCGCGAGCAAGGCTTGCGGGTGCGCATGCAGATGCGGGCTCGCCCACAGCGCGAGCTCGCTGTCGGCGGGACCGAAAGCGAGCTTGTGGACGTCCTGCGATGCATCGGTGAGCACCGGGTCGCGCGGCGACAGCCGCTTGTTGTTGCGGTCGACGAGGCTCAGGTCGTAGCGCTGCACGAACCACCATGGCACCTCCTGCTCGAGCAGGCGGTCGAGGTCGTAGGTCGCGAGAATCGCGCCCTGCTGTCCACCCTCGTCGCCGATCGGCACGGCGAGCACCCACAGCGGCGCGCCTTGCTCGATGACGCGGCTGTAGCTCGGCATGTCGAGCGCGCGGCTGCGCGCAATCGCCGCAGCGATCAGCGGGTCGTTGATCGGCGGCAGCTGGCTCGGCCGCTCGTCGTACTGCGGCAATCCGGCGACGCGGCGGCCGCTGCGATCGACGTGGTCGATCGCGATCAGCGCCGGGTTGTGCTTCATCAGGCCGCCGATTCGCGCGACGAATTCGGCCGAGGCTGCCGGCGTCGGCGGAACGAGGTCGTGCGACCAGTTGGCGAGCATGCGCTGGTTGACTTCGAGCGTGCGCGCGACCGTCTGCTCGAGCCACAGCAAGTCGAGCGCCGACTGGCGTTCCTGCGCGTCGCGCTGATCGACGTACCACAGCCAGCCGAGCGTCGTGGCCACGAACAGGCCCAGCGTCAGCGCGAGCGAGGTCGCGAGCCACGGCCAGCGGCTGCGGATGAACAGTTGCGATGCGCGCGACACGATGACTTCCTTGCGACGCATCATGGCTCGCGCAGCAAGGCAGCGACGCCGTGAAGGCCGGCGTCGGCGCCGAGCTCGGCGCGGACCAACTCATGCCGATGCAGCGCGGGAAATCGTTCGAGCTCGTCGCGCAAGCGCTCGACATAGCCGGGGCGCAGGCCAAGGCCGCCGCCAATCGCGCTGCGCTGCACGCCGAGCATGACACTCGCGTCGGCGAGCTTGGTGGCGAGCTCACGGATGCCCTCGCGAAGCACCGTCTCGGCGCGGACGTCGCCGCCATCGGCCGCGTCGCACAGTGCCTTGCCGTCGGTGAAACCCAGCTCGACCGCGCGCTGCGCCATCGCCGCGCCGCTGGCATGCGCTTCGAGCGTTTGCCCGTCGGCGGCCAGCGTATCGCCGAGCTCGGCGTCGAAGCCGTTGCGAGCCAGATGCAGCCGCCCGTCGAGCACCAGGCCGGCGCCGACGCCGGTCGACACGGTGACGAAGAGGAATTCGCTGCAACCCCGACCGGCACCGAAGCAGAACTCGCCCCAAGCTGCCGCGCGTGCGTCGTTGAGCACGCGGACCGGCCGCGCGAGCCGCTCGGCCAAGGTTCTCGCCAACGGGAACGCATGCCAGCCGCGGACGAGCGCCGGGGTGTCGGCAGTGACGCAGCCGTCGACGACTCGCCCGGCGATCGCCACGCCGAGCGGCGCGTCGATATCTCTGAGCGGCGCCAGCAGACCGAGCATCGCCGCGAGCATCGCCTCGGGGCCCTGCTGGGACGGCGTCGGCACGGAATCGCGCCAGACGATTTGCGCGTCGTCGAACAGCGCCGCCCGGCTGTGGGTGCCACCGACATCGAGCGCGATCACCTGTCCCATCCCAACCCTTCCATCGTGATGGTCGATTGGAGTGCAGCGGGGTGCGGGATGGCAATGCAGAGATTTACGCGGGTCGCCGGAATCAGTATCTCAGTATGAATACCAGGTGGTCTTAGTAATATTACTGCAGGACCGTAGAAGCAATACCAATAGGACTCGGTTAAAGCACGTACTCTTCCTATGAGATTCACCGATTTCCGCAGAAATTGGTAGTATCAAAACAGTAACTGGTAGTACATTGGCACTGTACTGGTCATATTATAACCGAGGACATGCCAATGAAGCTGAGACTGACCCCGATCGCATCTGCTGTGACGCTCGCCCTGATCGGCACCAACGCGCTTGCCCAACAGGCGGCGCCGACTGCGCCGGCCCAAGCCGCCAGCGCCGCCAAGCCCACCACCAAGCTCGAGACCGTCGTCGTCACCGGCATCCGCGCATCGCGCGAGCAATCGCTGGCCGCCAAGCGCAACGCCGACTCGGTCGTCGAAGTCATCACCGCCGAAGACATCGGCAAGATGCCCGACAAAAATGTCGCCGACGCGATCCAGCGCATCCCCGGCGTGAATACCAGTTCGGCCGCCGGCGGCGAGGGCGGCTTCGACGAGAACGACCGCGTCAGCATCCGCGGCACCAGCCCGAGCCTGACGCAAACGCTGATCAACGGCCACAGCGTAGCCACCGGCGACTGGTTCATCCTCGATCAGTTCCAGACGGTGGGCCGCAGCGTCAGCTTCACGCTGCTGCCGTCGGAGCTCGTGGGCAAGATCACTGTCCACAAGAGCGCGACGGCCGACCTGATCGAAGGCGGCGTCGCCGGTGTGATCAACATCGAAACGCGCAAGCCGCTCGACTTCAAGAAGGCGTTCACCGCCGAGGCGTCGGTGCAGGCGGTGTACGCCGACCTGCCGAAGAAATACGACCCGCAGCTGAGTGCGCTCTTCAACTGGAAGAACGACGCCAGCAGCGCCGGCGTGCTGTTCCAGGTGTTCTCGGAGAAGCGTCATGTGCGGCGCGACGGGCAGGAGATCCTCGGCTATGTGCGGATCGATCCGGCCAGCGAAGCAGCCAAGGCGCACCCCGAGTTGGCCGGTCTCGCCGCGCCCGACCTGATCGGCGCGGCCTTGTTCACGCAGACGCGCAAGCGCGAAGGCGGCTCGCTCGATATCCAGCTCAAGCCGTCCAACGCGCTGACGCTCGACCTCAACGGCCTGTACTCGCACCTCGGTGCCGAGAACTACAACCGCAACTTCATGGCCTGGCCCAGTCAGATGCTCAACGGGATGTGGACCGACCCCGTTACCGGCATCAGCTACACCGGCTTGAACCCGAGCTCGTACACGGTGAAGAACGGCACGCTGGTCGCAGCGCAGTGGGCCCAGCAATCGATGCTGCCGTCGGGCGTCGTGGACGACATCACGCGGCCCGGCGCGTCGGCCGAGACCTACTACATCGACTTCGACGCCAAGTACCGTCCCACCGATCGCCTGACGCTCAACGGCAAGGTCGGCTACACCCACGGCGTCGGCAAGACTTCGTCGCAGCCAGCCTACGAAGGCAACATCAACAACGGCGGGCTCAACTACAGCATGAACGGCTTGGCGTCGCCGGCAACCGTCAGCTTCCCCGGCGTCGACCCATCGAACTTTGCCGGCGTGACGACCGGCTGGGCCTGGGACTCGAACGTGCGCGCGATCGACAAGGAGACTTATGGCCAAGTCGACGGCGAGCTGATGGTCGACAGCGGCATGGTCGAGTCGGTGAAGTTCGGTGCGCGCTACGCGAAGCATTCGCGCAAGGTCGAGTTCCCCTTCGACGGCGGCTGCACCGCGAGCTGCTTCACCAACTTGCCGAACTGGGACGGCAGCACCTACCCGAGCGACTTCGGCAAGAGCATCGGCGGCGCGGGCTTCCCGCCCAAGCTGTGGCAGCTCTCCGCCGCGACCGTCGCGGCTTACTACGCAGCCAATGGCGCGCCTCCCGGCTTGAACCGCCAGTACTGGCCGGGCGAATTCCATGTGCAGGAGCAAGACAGTGCCGTCTATGCAATGGCGCACTTCGGCAGCGGGCGCTGGCACGGCAACGCCGGCTTGCGCATCGTTGGTACCAAGCTCAAGAGCACCGTCAATATCTCGCCCGGCACGAACCCGATCAACACGTCGGACTTCGGCCCGTTCACGCCGACCGACATCAACCACAACTACCTCGACATCCTGCCGAGCGCGAACATCAAGTTCGACTTGACGAAGGACTTGGTGCTGCGCGGCGGTATCGCCCGCACGATGGCACGGCCCGACTACAGCGCACTCGGCGGCTCGGTCAGCCTCGACGACCTGAACCAGACCGGCACCGGCGGCAACCCCGACTTGAAGCCGATCCGCTCGACCAACGTCGACGCGACCGTCGAGTGGTACTACGCGCCGAAGTCGCTGCTGGCGTTCGGCGTGTTCTACATGGACTTGTCGTCGTACGTGACCTACGGCACGTCGACCGCGATGTACTTCAAGCCGATGGCCAACGCGGTCGTGCCCTACACGATCACGCGCCCGCTCAACACCAGCGGAACGAACAAAGGATTCGAGCTGGCGCTGCAGCAGCCGATCGGCGCGGGCTTCGGCGTCAACGCGAACTACACCTACGCGAACGGCCGCGAGAAGGACGGCAGCGAGCTGGTCGGCTCGTCGAAGAACACCTACAACCTCGAAGGCTACTTCGAGAACGACCGCTTCAGCACACGCCTCGCTTACACGTATCGCTCGGACTTCCTGGTCGGTCTGGACCGCAGCTTCGCCCAGCACGAAGCGGCCGAGGGCTCACTGGCAGCATCGGTGAACTTCAAGCTGAACGACAAGTTCGCGCTGACCTTCGACGCGTTGAACCTCAACAACCCGACGCTGAAGATGTACGGCAACAACAAGGACCAACCGCGCGCGTTCTATTCGAGCGGCCGCCAGTTCTACTTCGGGGTTCGCATGTCGCTGTGACGCTGCTCGCCTGACCCACCCCGAGTGCGCGCTCGCCCTCGGGTTTTCGTATCTCTCCCTGTCCAACCAAAGCGCCGGTTCGCCAGCAGCGGCCGGTCATCGAGGAGCATTCATGTCGAAGCGGATCCTTCAGTTCCTTCTCGCGCTGGCCGCGTGCCAATTCGGCCTGCCGTTGACGGCCTACGCCGCGCTGGCTGCGCCGACCTTGCAGGTGACGGCGTCGAGTGGCACCTGCACGCTGAGCTGGAACAGCGTCAGCGGTGCCAACGGCTACGACGTGTACCGCGCGGGCAATTGGATCCAGTACACGAACTCGACCTCGTATGCGAACACCGGCCTGACGAACGGGACCACGTACAGCTACACCGTCGATGCGCAGAACGACACCACGTCGCCGCTCACCGTCTCGCCGCAGAGCGCGTCGGTGAACTGCACGCCCGGCAGCGCCAGCTCGACGACCTACCAGATCGTCGGCTACTACCCGGGCTGGACGTCCGGCACCTACCCGGTCAACAGCACGAACATCAACGCGAGCCACCTGACGCTCATCAACTACGCGTTCCTCAACATCTGCTGGAACGGCGTGCAGGGCAACCCCGATCCATCGGTCAACGACGTGATCCCCTGCCAGGGCGGCGCCTTGAACGGCGCGGTCGTGCTCGGCGACTACACGAACGACCCGACCAACCTGAAGGCCCTGGTCGCATTGAAGAGCGTGAATCCGAAATTGAAGGTGGTCGCGTCGGTCGGCGGCTGGAGCTGGTCGAACAAGTTCTCGACGATGGCCAACAGCTCGACCTCGCGGACGAATTTCATCAACTCCGCGGTGGCGCTGGTGCGCCAGTACAAGCTCGACGGCCTGGACATCGACTGGGAATACCCGACCAACATCGGCGTGCCCTGCACCTCGGGCAACACCTGCCAGCGCACGACCGACAAGCAGAACTTCGTGACGCTGGTGCAGGGCCTGCGCTCGGCATTCGACAGTGCCGGCAGCGCCGACGGCAAGCGCTACATGATCACCATCGCGGCCGGCGCCGACGCGAGCTATGTCAACGATCCGAACGGCAGCAGCGCGTGGCTCGCGACGCTCGCCGCGAGCCTCGAGTGGATCAACATCATGACCTATGACTTCCACGGTCCGTGGGACACGTCGAGCGGCTTCGTCGCCCCGCTGTACCGCGACCCGAACGACACGTCGGCCAATGCGGCGACCTTCAACAGCGACGCGAGCGTCAAGCTCTTTCTCGCTACCGGCATCGCAGCGAACAAGCTGGTGCTCGGCGAGCCGTTCTACGGCTACGGCTGGGCCGGCTGCGCCAAAGGCACCAATGGCGACGGGCTCTACCAGGCGTGCACCGGCTCGGCCGTCGGCTCGCAGGACTCGACCTTCGACTTCGCCTTTCTGACCGAGCAGGGCTACCTGACGAAGGATGCGAACGGCAAGTACACCGTCGGCGGCAAAGGCTTCGCGCGGCACTGGAACAGCGCGTCGAAGGTGCCGTATCTGTACAACCCGTCGACCAAGGTCTTCATCACCTACGACGACGAAGCATCGATCCACGAGAAGAACAACTACATCAAGAGCAAGGGCCTGCGCGGCGGCATGTTCTGGGAGCTGAACGCCGACCGCAACAAGACCCTGGGCAACGTGATCTCCAACGACTTGCCGCATTGAGCATGAGGCTGCATCGCAGTCCCTTGGTGATCGCGCTGGCGAGCGTCGGGCTCATCGTCGGGGCGGCGCTGATCGATCTCGAGCCGGCACCGCCAGTCCACGAGCCGGTGAAGCTGCTCGCGCGCGAGCGGAGCGGCGGATCGTTCGAGCGATCGCCGTTCGGCATCGCGCTGCATGACCGCGAGCTGCCGCCGCCGCAGGGTGTGTCGGTACCTCCAAAGCCCAGTCGCGCGGCCGAGGTCGCGCGACTGTGGGCATCGGCCGACTCGCGCGATGCGTGGCATGCCTACCAGCTCGTCGACGCCTGCGTGCGCGCGCGCGAAGTCGAGGCGAGCGCCGCAGCGCTGCCGCTCGGCCCGCCCACCGCCGCCGCGCGCGAAGCGATGGCATCGGGCTGGGAGAGCGCAGCGCAGGTCTGCGACGACATCAGTGCCGCGCAGATCGCGCAACGCTTACAGCATCTCGACGTCGCCGCGGCCGCCGGCGTCCCGGGCGCAGCTGTCGCGCTTGCGGCCGAGGGCCCGTTCGGCGATCGCGACGCGCTGGCTCAGCGGCCTGACGATCCGCTGGTGCTGGCGTGGAAGCAGCGCGTCGTCGAGTTGATGCAGGCGTCGGCAAAGAACGGCGACAAGGACGCACTGCTGGCGCTGGCCAACCAGTACCGCAGCGCCGATGGCCTCGTCGCGCGTGACCCGCAGCGCGCGCTCGCGTACTGGGCGGCGCAGCGCGACATCGCGCACGCCGCCGGCGCGCTTACCTCGCGCGGCGCCGGCAAGATTGCGGCGGCATGGAGCGAGGGACTCAGCGAGGAGCAGATCGCGGCGGCGATCGCCGACGGACAGACGCTCGCGGCTCAGACCTTGAAATAGATCTTCCGGCGATCGAGCACGCTGACCACCATCCACCACAGCGCGACGAAGGCGATCGCAAACGCGAGCGACGGCACATAGGGCCCGACGTAGGGCGTCATCCACGCGAAGCCGCTCGCGTACAGCGGCTGCATCCAATGCAGCCCGACGAGGACGCAGACCATCAGCCAGGCGCCGGCGTAAGCGGCGATGGCGTTGACGCCAAAGCTGCGGCCGATCGCCGGCCAGCGGTGCAGGTCGACGAGGCGATGCGCGATCCACAGCGTGAGCATCGCGACGCCGCCGCTCCACAGCACATACGACGAAGTCCAGAGCTGCTTGTTGAGCGGGAAGAACATGGACCACAACGCGCCGAGCAGCAAGGCGACGCCTGCGACTTGCCACAGCAACCGTGTTCGACCGCGCCGCAGCCAGTCGCCCGCACGCAGGCCGAGCAGCGTCGTCGCGATCGCCGGCAGCGTGCTGAGCAAGCCTTCGGGCTCGTGACCACGGCCGGTCACGGCGTCGAATTCGTAGGCGAAGCGGCCGAGCAACGCGGTGTCGACGCGGCTCGCGAGGTTGCCCTCCTTCGTCAGCGGTCCGCCCCAAGCCATCAGCGCCCAGTAGCCGAGCAGGATCGCGCCGACGAGAAGCCACTGGACTCGGGGCTTCGCGTCGATCGCGAGCAGGCCGACGACGCCGAAGCAGATGCCGATGCGCTGCAGTACGCCGAACGGCCGGAACGCGCGCGTGTCCATCATCCAATACGCGGCGACGTGCAGCAGCAGGCCGAGCGCGACGATGCGCAGCGCGCGAACCATCACCGCATGGCGCAGCGCCGCCGCATCGCTTCGTGCATCGATGTCGGTCGGTGTGCAGCCGTTCCACTCCGCGTGCTCGAGCGGCGCGTAGACATGGCCCCAATCGCCGGGGTCGTTGACGAGCAGCATCGCGGCCACCGTCAAGCCGCGCAAGGCGTCGACCGACGCGAGGCGGATCAGTGCGCTCATCAGTTGTCGCAGGTCGATGCGAGCGGCGGCTGCGTCGCCGCCGGCACGCTGTCGAAATGCGCCGTGCCGGATCGGCGCAACGTCGCGACGGCCGCATCGACCTCGGCCGGCGACAGCACGCGGTTGCGCGCGTGGTAGACCCAGTCGACATCCTGCTGGTAGACGCGCCGCGCGTTCGTGCTCGGCAAGAAGCCGCCGGGCGAATACCAGATGTTGAAGTTGATCGACATCGGCACCGCCGGATAGTTGCGTCCACCATGCTCGTCGAGCTGAACGCCATCGAGAAAGAAGCGCGTCTTGCCGCCGCTCGCCTGCATCACGAGCACATGCCAACCGTCGAGCGCGCGAAAGACCTGCAGCGGCTGGTTGTAGGCCTTCCACGGGTCGATGCGAACCGTCTGCCAGGTCACGCCGTAGAGCCGGGTGCGCGCATCGCCCCAGCCGCCGTTGGGCAGGTATTCCCAATCGAGCTCGCTGTACTCGGGGTCGAAGTCGAAGCGCAGCGGACTCACCGCATAGAAGGTCTGCACGACGACATCGCCATCGGGTCCCTCGGCCGGCGTGTCGCTGAAGCGGATTCGCGCCGCGTAGGTGCCTTCGAAATATTTGCGCGCGTGGCACAGCTGCGCGTGCAGCGTGCCCTGCGGCGTGCCGTCGGTGCGCGCAGCGAGGCGCAGCAAGCGGTTGCCACGCCGTTGCGGGTCATCGACGAGGCTGATGCTGTCGGCGCCCCACGCTGCGCCCGCGATGCCGGGGTGGCCCGGCTTGTCGCGAACGATCCAGCCGTCGCGCTCGAGCTCTCGGATGTCGCGCTGGCTGAAGTCGTCGAAGAAGACGCCGGCATCGCTCGCCGACGGTGGCGTGTCGATCTGCGCGCAGGCCGCGATCAGTGCGCTGCCGGCGAGCGCCAGCCAACGCGGCGCGCGAGCGCGCATCAAGCCTCGGCCGGCTGGCCGCTGGGCGCAGGCACCGGTTGCGCACCCGACTGCAAGTGCACGAAGCGCGACAGCACGAGCACCGGAATCGCGCACAGCAAGCCCCAGATGAAGAAGTTTTGGTAGCCGAGCGCGGTCTGAATGTCGCCGCTGATGCTCTTGAACAAGCTCATGCCGAGCCCCATCACGCCCGAGCCGATGGCGTAGTGGGCGGTCTGGTACTTGCCGACCGAGACGACCTGCATCAGGTACAGGATCACGCCGACAAAGCCGAAGCCGTAGCCGAACATCTCGAGGCTCAGGGCCGCGGCGATCAGCGCGAAGTTCGTCGGCATCGCGACGCTCAGGAAAACAAAGGCGGCGCTCGGCAGGTTCATCGCAAGAATGAGCCACAACATCGCGCGCTTCAGGCCGAGCCAGGCGGCGAAGTAGCCGCCGACGATGCTGCCGACGATGAACGCGATCGTGCCCGCCGTGCCGTAGGCCCAGCCGACGTCGCCGGTGCTCAAGCCGAGGCCACCGAGCTCGCGCGCATCGCGCAGGAACAGCGGGCCGATCGTGCTTCTTCAGGATCGCGGCGAGCACGTCCCACAGCGTGCGCGCGACGCCGCTCATCGAGCGGTCGGTCTTGACGACGTTGAGCGCACCCGGCAAGGCCCAGGTGTGATACAGGCCGAGCAGGATCATCGTCGCGCCAAAGAGGCCGAAGACGACGCCCCACGCGTTGGCCACGCCGATGCTCTTCTCGAGATGGCCGGCGAGGATCACGAGGCCGCCCATCGAGATGAAGCGCGCGACGTTGAAGAACGCGCCCTGCCAGCCGGCGTATTCGGCCTGCTGCTTCGCGCCGAGGCTCGCGATGTACAGGCCGTCGGAAGCGATGTCGTGGGTCGCCGAGGCGAGCGAGACGAGCGTCAGCGCGGCGATGCCGGCGAGGAAGGCATTCGGCAATTGCAGCGACAACGCGACGAGGCACAGCCCGCCGCCGCCGAGCAACTGGAACACGACGACGACGGCCTTCTTGCTCGGCGCGAGCTCGAGGAACGGGCTCCACAGCCACTTGATGCCCCACGCGAGGCTCAACAATCCGGACCAGCGCGCGATCTGCTCGTTGGGTACCTCCATGCTCTTGTACATCAGCGCCATCACGACGTTGACGGCGAAGAACGGCAGGCCTTGCGCGAAGTACAGGCTCGGCACCCAGGTGAACGGCGAGCGTTTCAGAGCGGCGTCGGTGGACATCGGTGTCTCCTGTTGTTCAGCTCGCCGCCGTCAAGCGCACCGGCGCATGCCCGGGTGCCGGGCCGCGCCCGTCGAGCCAGGCGCGCAGCGCATCGAGCGCACCCGGTGCGTAGCCCCAGGTCACGAGCGCGGGCGCCGCGACATCGAGCACCTGGAACGGGTTCCACAGCACGAGATGCAGGTCCGGACGCCAGTGCCGGCTGCTTTCGCCGTAGCGATCGCGGTGATTCGAGACAACGAGCGTCGTCCGGCCGTCTTGCGGGATCGATGCCCAATCGAGCTTGTCCAAGTCGTCCAGTTGGACGATGTCGACATCGCTGAAGCGCGGAAACAGGCTCGCCACTTGCGCACCCGGCAGACCGGCTTCGGACACGCCATCGCTCGGCACGCCGCGCTGCGTGAAAACGCGCAGCGGCTGGTCGATGCGCGGTGGCTTCGGCGCGCCGATCGCCGTCAAGCTGGCGGCCCAGGCGCGGCGCATCAAGCGGTCGTCGGCTTCGCGCTTCAATCCGGCGTAATCGCTGGGTCGCACCGGAAAGCGCTCGGCCAGCGCGTCGAGGCGCGCGCGCGCCTTCAGCAACTGCAACGGCGTCAACGCGCCGCTCGCTTGCGCGGCGGCGATCGCGCGCACCGCCGCAAGCTGATCGTCGCGCGGGCCCAGCGCCATCACCATGTCGGCCCCCGCCTGCAGCGCGAGCACGGCCGCACGGTCGTGGCCGTAGCGCTCGTGGATCGCCTTCATCACCAGCGAATCGGTGATGACGACGCCGTCGTATTTCCACGCGTCGCGCAGCAGCCCGCCCAGCACCTTGCGCGACAAGGTCGCCGGATGCTCGGGGTCGAGCTGCGGGTAGACGATGTGCGCCGTCATCATCGCCGGTGCTTCGTCCTTCAGTCGTTCGAAGGGAAGGAATTCAAGCGCTTCGAGCTCGGCGCGCGACTTGTCGACCACCGGCAGCTCGAAGTGCGAATCGACATGCGTGTCGCCGTGGCCGGGGAAGTGCTTGACGCAGCAGGCCACGCCCTCGCGCAACGCGCCGCGCATCCACGCGCCGGCCAGACGCGCGACATCGTCCGGGTCTTCGCCGAAGCTTCGCTCGGCGATGACCGGGTTGTCCGGGTTGTTGTTGACGTCGAGCACCGGAGCGAAATTCCAGTTGAAGCCGAGGCTGCGCAACCCGCGCGCCACCGCTTCACCGACGACCTCGGCGAGCGACGCGTTGCCCGCGGCGCCGAGCGCCATCGCCGCCGGCGCCTGCGGCAGGAAGGTCACGCGAACCACCGAGCCGCCCTCCTGGTCGAGGCCGATCAAGGCGTGCTCGCCCATCGCCTCGCGCAGGTCGGCGGTGAGCTGGCGCACTTCGGCTTCGCTGC
>VBCQ01000492.1 GCA_005882155.1 Betaproteobacteria bacterium | reverse complement strand
AGAACCCGGTCATCATGTTGATGGCGTGGGTGACGAGTTTGCCGAGGCTGTAACCCGAATCGCCGATCGTGCGCTCGTCCTGGCGAACGCTCACAGCGCCGAAGTGGGTGGTTCCCCAGGTGAGCAGCACGTCGATGTTGACCGTGGGGCTGCGGTACGCATCGAAAGCGTCTCGCAGCCGAGTTCGGAAGACGCGGAACGCACTCACCTTGCTGGCCGATTCGGCGCCCATGGCACTTTGCAAGGCGAACTTGGTGATTCGCGATGCCTGGTTGCGCATGAAGCTGTGTGTCTCGTTCTCGGGCGTTCCATAGACGACGTCGCAACCGTCGGCCATTTTAGCGAGCAGCTTGGGAATCTCTTCGGGCGGGTTCTGCAAATCGTCGTCGATCGTCACGATCAGCTCGCCTTGCGCGGCGCGGATGCCGCACAGCAGCGCGTTGTGCTGCCCGTAGTTGCGCGCCAGCTTGATGCCTCGAACCCGTGCGTCGTGTTGGGCGAGCGCCTCGATCACCGTCCATGAATCGTCGCCGCCGCAGTCTTCGACGAGGATGATTTCAAACTCTCGGCCGAGCGGCTCGAGCGTCGCGACCAGCCGGCGATGCAACTCGCGCAAGATGTCCTGCGACCGGTACACCGGAATCACGACCGACATGCTGGCTGGCAAGACGCTTCCCTCTTTTTTCAACTTGCCTATCGCGCCCGAGCATGGGCAAGCGGTGTGTCCGGATGACCGCTCGATACGCTGCTTGGCGCCGATGATCTCATCCGTCAAGAGGCGGCGCAACGCCTAACTCGCGGGGTGGGAAGCGGCTCTCAGGACGAAATTTTGAAACTTGGTGTGTGCCGCTGCATCCATTGCTCGAGCATCATCAGGATCCATACCATTTCGCCGTAATAGCCGGGGTGCGACGGCAGCAGGTCGGCGACCAGCGTCTTGATGAACTCGGGGCGGACGATTCCGCGCGTCGACAGGCTCGCCAGCGAGTCCACTGCCAAGCGGTTCAGCGCTGGATGGCGTCCCACCCAAACGCCGAACGGCAGCCCGAACCCGTGTTTCTTCTTGCTCAGGATTTCGTCCGGCAGGAAGCCGCGCAGCGCCTCCTTGAAGAACCAGCGCAGCTTCAGTCCCTTGAGCTTGTACTCGGCCGGCAGCCGCATCGAGAATTCGAGCAGCGGCCGGTCCAAAAACGGGAATCCCACTTCGACGCCGGCCAGTTGGGTGGCGCCGCGCACTTTTGGCAGATCGCTTTCGGCCAGCGTGTAGCGCCAGTCGAAAGCCAGCGTACGGTCGATCTGAGAGCTGGCGTCGCTGTGCGTCCACACTTCCCGCTGCTGGCGCAAGACATCGTCGGGATCGACCTGCGCCATGAAGGCGGGCGACAACACCGTGTTCATTCCGATCCGGCGCAGCAGGTTGTACATCTGCAGCCGGTCGGGCATCGGCACGCGAGCCTGTTCAACGTAGCCTGCCGCCTTGCGCAGCAGCGGGATCCGGCGCAGCGGCGCCCGGCGCAACAACGGCTCCATCACAGCGCCGCGCACCAGGGGCGGGACATGCTGGTACCACGAGAAGATGCGCTGCATCGCATACCTGGAATTGCCGCCGAAGAGCTCATCGCCGCCGTCGCCCGCGAGCAATTTGTGCACACCGTCTTCGTGCGCCATCTTCGCGCAGTAGTAAGCCGGCAGCACCGACGAATTGCCGAAAGGCTGGTCGTAGGAACCGGCGACATCGCCGATGCTGCGCACGAGGTCCTCTGGCGTCACATAGTATTCATGGTGCTCGGTGCCGAAATGGCGCGCCGCGATGCGGGCGTAGGCCATCTCGTCGTAGCCGGCGGCCTCGAAGCCGATCGAATAGGTCGCTGCAGGCTGACCGCTGACGCGTCCGATCATTCCCGCGACGGTCGAGCTGTCGGTGCCGCCGCTCAAGAAACACGCCGGCTTGGCGCTGTCGAGCTGGCGTCGGACGGCTTGCTCCAGCAGCGCTCGGAATTCGCCGCGCAGCGCAGCGAATGAAGCTTCGGCGGGGGGCTCGAATTTCGGCACCCAGTACGGCGCCACCGACAGCGTGCCGTTCTCGAACGTGGCGTAGTGTCCCGGCGCAAGGCGCTTGACGCCTTTGAAAATCGTGCGCGGCGACGGGATGCAATGAAAATAAAGGTAGTCGAAAATCGCCTGCGGGTCGAGTTCGGCGCTGGCATCGATCAGCGAATCCGCCCGCGCGGCAAAATGAAGTTGGCCA
>VBCQ01000121.1:4729-7062 GCA_005882155.1 Betaproteobacteria bacterium | reverse complement strand
GTCGCAGCACAGCCGGCGTCGACCACGACGACCGAGTTCCTGCGCGAGGGCATCCATCACATCCTGAGCGGCTACGACCACGTGCTGTTCCTGCTGTGCTTGTTGCTGCCGTCGGTGATGCGCCGCACGAAGGACGGATGGCGCCCGGTCGAGCGGCTGACGCACGCGGTGCTGCCGGTATTCGGTATCGTCACCGCATTCACGCTCGCGCACTCGATCACGCTCGCGCTCGCCGCGATGAAATGGGTGTCGCTGTCGCCATCGTTCATCGAGCCGGCGATCGCGGTCACGATCGTGCTCGCCGCGCTCGACAATTTGTGGCCGATCTTTCGTGGCCGTCGCGTCATCGTCACCTTCTTCTTCGGCCTGGTCCACGGCTTCGGCTTCGCCGGCGTGCTGGCAGAATTGAATCTGCCGACCGCGCAGTTCGTCTGGGCGCTGCTGCAGTTCAACGTCGGCCTCGAGGTCGGGCAGTTGATGATCGTGATCGCGGCGACGACGCTGCTGTTCCTGCTGCGCGAGCGCCCTCGCTATTCGCAATGGGCCATCGGCGGCGGATCGACAGCGGCGATGACGGTCGGCGTGCTGTGGTTCATCGAGCGCACGACCGACCTGTCGTTGTTGCCGCTGTAATCTTGTGTTGCTGGCATGCAAAGCCGGCGCTGAACCGTTCAACCGAATCGAGGTCGTAGCGTTATGCAGCGAGAGCTCCGCTGCGGAGCGCTCAAGGAGAAGTGCATGACCCCGTTCGCAAAATTTGGCGCCGCGGCGCTGTTCGTCGCATTCGCGTCGGGTTGCGCGTCGCATCGGCCTACGCCGCCGCCCACGTACGGCTACAGCCAGCAGGTGCAATACGGAACGGTGCAGAACATCGACATGGTTCGTGCGCAGAACCAGACCAGCGGCGGCGGTGCGATCGTCGGCGGGGTCATCGGCGGCTTGCTCGGCCACCAAGTCGACCATGGTGCCAAGAAGGATCTCGCGACCGGCATCGGCGTGGTCGGCGGCGCGATCATCGGCAACCAGATCGAGAAGAACCGGGCCGGCGCGCAGGACATCTATCGCGTGACGATCCGCCTCGACAACGGCGGCCAACGCAGCTTCGACTACGCACAGCTGAGCAGCGACTTGCGGGTCGGCGACCGTGTGCGGGTCGACAACAACCAGGTCTACCGCTGGTGATGCGGTCGACTACAATCTTGGGCATTCACTGAAAGGGCGAGAAAGGCATGACGGTTATGACACCGCTAACTACCACCAGCACTCAGGTGTAGCTGGCCGCGGCTCGTCACGTTCGTATCTTTCTCGTTCGACACAAAGCGCGGCTCATCCCCGCGCTTTTTCGTTTCTGGAGTTCCCATGATCTCGATTCAATTGCCCGATGGCTCGAAACGCGAATACCCCGGACCGGTGACGGTGGCCGAGGTGGCGCAGTCGATCGGTGCCGGTCTCGCAAAGGCGGCGATCGCTGGGCGCATCGGCTCGGGCGACGCGGCCAAGGTGGTCGACACGAGCTTTCGCATCGATCGCGACACGCCGCTCGCGATCGTCACCGAAAAGGACGCAGCCGGACTCGAGGTCATTCGCCATTCGACGGCGCATCTGCTCGCCTATGCGGTGAAGGAGCTGTTTCCCGATGCGCAGGTCACGATCGGCCCGGTGATCGAGAACGGCTTCTACTACGACTTCGCCTACAAGCGGCCCTTCACGCCCGAGGACCTGGTGGCGATCGAAGCCAAGATGAGCGAGCTCGCGAAGAAGGACGAGAAGGTCGAGCGCCGCGTGCTGCCGCGCGACGAGGCCGTGGCGCATTTCAAGAACATCGGCGAGAACTACAAGGCCGAGATCATTGCGAGCATTCCCGCCGGTGAAGACGTTTCGCTGTACCGCGAAGGCGCGTTCGAAGACCTGTGTCGCGGTCCGCATGTGCCGTCCACCGGCAAGCTCAAGCACTTCAAGCTGATGAAGGTGGCCGGCGCCTACTGGCGAGGCGACCATCGCAACGAAATGCTCCAGCGCATCTACGGCACGGCGTGGGCGACGAAGGAAGAGCTGCAGCAGTACCTCACGATGCTCGAAGAGGCCGAGAAGCGCGATCACCGCAGACTCGGTCGCGAGCTCGATCTGTTCCACGTCGACGAGCTCGCGCCGGGCCTGGTGTTCTGGCATCCGAAGGGCTGGACGCTGTGGCAGCAGGTCGAGCAGTACATGCGCGCGGTCTACCGTGACAACGGCTACCAGGAAGTCAAGGGACCGCAGATCCTTGACAAGAGCCTGTGGGAGAAGACGGGCCACTGGGGCAACTACCGCGAGAACATGTTCACGACGGAGTC
>VBCQ01000121.1:0-4594 GCA_005882155.1 Betaproteobacteria bacterium | reverse complement strand
GGCCAGTGCCACCGCAACGAGCCGAGCGGCGCGCTGCACGGCATCATGCGCGTGCGCGGCTTCACGCAGGACGATGGCCATGTCTTCTGCACCGAGGAGCACATCCTCGACGAGTGCGTCGCCTACACGAGCTTGCTGCAGAAGGTCTATGCCGACTTCGGATTCACCAAAATTCTCTACAAGGTCGCGACCCGCCCCGACAAGCGCGTCGGCGCCGACGCGGTATGGGACAAGGCCGAGCACGCGTTGATGGAAAGCCTGCGGCGCTCGGGCTGCGAGTTCGAGGTCTCGCCCGGCGATGGCGCCTTCTACGGCCCGAAGATCGAGTACACGCTGAAGGACGCGCTCGGCCGCCCATGGCAGTGCGGCACGATGCAGGTCGACTTCTCGATGGCGAAACTCTTGGGTGCCGAATACGTCGCCGAGTCCGGCGAGCGCAAGACGCCGGTGATGCTGCACCGGGCGATCGTCGGCAGCTTCGAGCGTTTCATCGGCATCCTGATCGAAGAGCACGCCGGTGCCTTGCCGGTCTGGCTCTCACCGGTCCAGGTGGTCGTGCTCAATATCACCGAAGCGCAGTCCGACTACGCCAATGAAGTAGTGAAAACGCTTCAAAAACAAGGGCTTAGAGTCGAGAGCGATTTGCGCAATGAGAAGATAAACTATAAAATTCGCGAGCATTCGATGCAAAAGGTCCCGTTTCTGCTTGTCGTCGGCGACAAGGAGAAGGCGAACGGGGCCGTTGCGGTGCGCGCCCGTGGCAATCAGGATCTCGGTGCGATGCCGCTGGCCGACTTCTCTGCGAAGATCGCCAGCGACATTGCCCGTCGAGCGTAGAACGCTCACTGATCGCAGGGCGCGCAGTCATTTATGTGTTGGATTCCGTGCCTTGGGGTCCGTTGAAAGGTTTGAACCATCGCTACTTTTGCTGACCGCCGTACTCCCAACGCCGAGCGCAAGCACCGCCTGAATCGGGAGATCATGGCACCGGAAGTCCGCCTCAACGGCGTCGAGAACGAGCCGCTGGGCATCGTGAGCACCCAGGAAGCCCTGCGAATGGCAGGTGAGCTGGACGTCGATCTGGTCGAGATCGCCGCACAAGCCGATCCCCCGGTGTGCCGCTTGATGGACTACGGCAAGTTCAAGTACCAAGAGCAAAAGCGGGCGGCGGAAGCCAAGGCGAAGCAAAAGGTCATCGAAGTCAAGGAAGTGAAGTTCCGCCCGGGTACCGACGAGGGCGATTACCAGATCAAGATGCGCAACCTGCGCCGCTTCATCGAGGAAGACGGCGACAAAGGCAAGGTCACGTTGCGTTATCGAGGTCGAGAGATCACCCACCAGGACATCGGCATGCGGCTGTTGGAGCGCATTCGCGACGAGCTCGCCGACGTGTCGGTGGTCGAGAACATGCCGAAACTCGAAGGTCGCCAGATGATCATGGTGCTGGCGCCGAAGCGAAAGTAAGACAGAGTTCAGCGGCTCGGTTTGGTCACCGGGCTGCTGCCAGAAGCGACTGCAGGCCTACAAGACGGCAAGAGTTTTGCCGGCGCCTGCAGCAGCAAATCAAAAGGAGCAGTCATGCCCAAAATGAAGACCAAGAGCGGCGCGAAGAAGCGGTTTCGCGTCCGTCCGGGTGGCACCGTCAAGCGCGGCCAGGCGTTCAAGCGCCACATCCTCACCAAGAAGTCCACGAAGAACAAGCGCCATTTGCGTGGCGCGACCTCCGTGCACGAGACCGACATGGGCAGCATCGCCAAGATGATGCCCTTCGCTGACCTCTAACCCGCTTCAAGGAGAAGATTCATGCCTCGCGTTAAACGTGGTGTCACCGCCCGGGCACGTCGGCCGTCATGCGTGCCGGGCAATACGCGTACCGTGACCGCCGCACCAAGAAGCGTGTATTTCGCCAGCTCTGGATCGCCCGCATCAACGCGGCGAGCCGGGGTCTGGGCATCACCTACAGCAAATTCATGGCTGGCTTGAAGAAGGCGTCGATCGACATCGACCGCAAGGTTCTCGCCGACATGGCCGTGAATGATCCTGCTGCTTTTGGCAGCATCGTCGAAAAGGTGAAGGCCCAACTCGCTTGAATGTCGTGATCAGCCGGGCGTGTGAGCGCTCGGCGGCACGGCAAGTCCCCGGCCTGCGGCAACGCTGAACGGGGCAAGCCACTCAAGGCCGACCTCGTGTGCGGCCTTTTTTATTGTTTGCGTTGAACTGATGAACGATCTCGATCAACTGGTGCAGGACGCGCAAGCCGACTTCGAGCGGAGCGTGATGCCTGCCGACCTGGAGAACGCGAAGGCGCGCTATCTCGGCAAATCGGGCCGGCTCACCGAGCAGTTGAAAGCACTCGGCACGCTGTCGGCGGAAGAGAAGAAGTCGCGTGGCGCGCTGATCAACTCGGCCAAGCAGCAGGTCGAAGCCGCGCTCAACGCACGCCGCCAGGCGCTCGCCGATGCAGAGCTCGAGGCGCAGTTGAAGGCCGAAGCGCTCGATGTGAGTCTGCCCGGCCGGCTGCGCGGCACGGGTGCCGTGCACCCGATCTCGCGCACGATGGAGCGCGTCGAAGCGATCTTCGGCTCGATGGGTTTCGATGTGGCCGACGGCCCCGAGATCGAGACCGACTGGTACAGCTTCACAGCGCTGAACAACCCCGAGAATCATCCGGCGCGCTCGACGAAGGACACGTTCTACGTCGACATGAAAGATGCCGAGGGGCGCTGGCTCAATCTGCGCCCGCACACCTCGCCGATGCAGATCCGCTACGCACAGGCGCATGCGAAGAAATACGCCGGTGAAGCGTCGATGCCCGACATCCGCGTCATTGCGCCGGGGCGTACCTACCGCGTCGACAGCGACGCGACGCATTCGCCGATGTTCCACCAGGTCGAAGGCCTGTGGGTCGGCGAGAACGTCAGCTTCAAAGACTTGAAGGTGATGTACCTCGAATTCATCCAAGCCTTCTTCGAAACGACAGAGCTGAAGCTGCGCTTTCGACCGAGCTACTTTCCGTTCACAGAACCGAGCGCCGAGATCGACATCATGTTCGAGACCGGCCCGCTGAAGGGCCGCTGGCTCGAGGTGTCGGGCTCGGGCCAGGTGCATCCGCAAGTGATTCGCAACATGGGGCTGGACCCCGAGCGCCACATCGGCTTCGCATTCGGCTCCGGCATCGATCGCCTCGCGATGCTGCGCTACGGCATCAGCGACCTGCGATTGTTCTTCGACGGCGATTTGCGTTTCCTGAGCCAGTTCAAGTAATCACAGCGGAAGACCGAAGCGATGCAATTCCCCGAGTCGTGGTTGCGCGAATTCTGCAACCCGCCCATCACCACCGCCGAGCTGGCCGACCTGTTGACGATGGCCGGCATGGAGGTGGAAGAGATGCGACCCGCCGCGCCGCCATTCACGAATATCGTCGTCGCCGAAGTGCTTGCCACCGAGCGCCATCCGAACGCCGATCGGCTGACGGTGTGTCAGGTGAATGCCGGCACCGGCGCGCCGCTGACCATCGTCTGCGGCGCACCGAACGTGCGTGCGGGAATCAAGGTGCCTTGCGCGCTGGTCGGTGCCGAGCTGCCTCCGGGCGACGACGGTGTGCCGTTCAAGATCACGCTGAATCAGCTGCGCGGTGTCGAGAGCCAAGGCATGCTGTGCTCGGCACGGGAGTTGAAGCTGTCGGACGACCATGCCGGACTGCTGGTGCTGGCGGCCGATGCACGTGTGGGGCAGAGCATTCGCGAGCACTTGTCGCTCGACGACACCTTGCTCACGTTGAAGCTCACGCCCAACCTCGGCCACTGTCTGAGCGTGTACGGCGTCGCGCGCGAAGTGGCTGCGCTGACCGGCGCGCCACTGCACACGCCGAAGCTCCCCCGTGTCGCGGCGGCGCATGACGACAAGCTGCGCGTGAAGGTCGAGGCGCCCGATCTGTGCGGACGCTTCTCCGGGCGCATCGTGCGCAATGTCGACACGCGCGCTGCCACGCCGGCCTGGATGGTCGATCGACTGGCTCGCTGCGGGCAGCGCTCGGTGACCGCACTCGTCGACATCTCGAACTACGTGATGTTCGAGTACGGGCGTCCGTCGCACATCTTCGACCTCGACAAGATTCACGGTGGCCTGACCGTGCGCTGGGGTCGCAGCGGCGAATCGCTCAAGCTGCTCAACGGCAACACCATCGAGGTCGACAAGCAGGTCGGCGTGATTGCCGACGATGAGGCGGTAGAGTCGCTCGCCGGCATCATGGGCGGCGATGCGACGGCCGTCTCCGACGAGACGAAAAACGTCTACGTTGAGGCGGCGTTCTGGTGGCCCGAAGCGGTGGCGGGACGATCGCGGCGCTACAACTTCACGACCGACGCCGGGCACCGCTTCGAGCGCGGCGTCGACCCCGCTCTGACGGTCGAGCATGTCGAGCGCATCACCCAGCTCATCATCGACATCTGCGGTGGCGATGCCGGGCCGATGGGCGACCAAGTCATCGCGTTGCCGCAACGCAAGCCGGTCACGCTGCGCGTCGATCGCGCGTCCAAGGTGATCGGCATGCCGCTCACGCAGGCGCAATGCGCCGGTGTGATGCGCCGACTCG
>VBCQ01000009.1 GCA_005882155.1 Betaproteobacteria bacterium | reverse complement strand
GCTGATCGCGCAGATCGGCCCTGCCGATGAGCCACGCGGCACCGGCCTGCTGAGCACGACGCAGGCGCTGGCCCACATCAAGGCCGAGACCGAGAAGCGCCGACTCGCGCGCAATCCGCCGCCCGGCATGACCGCCGAGCAAGTCCTCGCCGGCCACTATCGCGAGGTGACGATTGCCGATGCACGGTCGCGGCTGCTGACCGCGGCGACGACACGCCGCCCGTTCGCCGAACGGCTGCAGCTGTTCTGGACCAATCACTTCACCGTCTCGCTCGCCAAGGGCAGCGTGCGCGGGCTCGTCGGCGCGTTCGAGCGCGAGGCCATCCGGCCGAACATCGCCGGCTCGTTCGAGGAACTGCTGGTCGCTGCGACGACGCATCCTGCGATGCTGCGCTATCTCGACAACCACTTGTCCGCAGGCCCGCACTCGCGTGCCGTCGCGCGGGCCGCGCGGCGCGCACAGGAGATGCAGGAAGGCCCGCGGCTCACAGGACTGAACGAGAACCTCGCGCGCGAGGTCCTCGAGCTGCATACCTTGGGAGTCCATGGTGGCTACACGCAGGCCGACGTCACTGCGTTCGCCGCCGTGCTGACCGGCTGGCGCGTCGAACCCTTGATCAACGGTGCCGCACTGCCCTTCGATCCGGCGTGGCACGAGCCCGGTCGCAAGACGGTTCTCGGCAAGAGCTACGCCGAAGGCCCCGACGCGCTGCGCGAGGTCTTGCATGAGCTCGCGATGCACCCGTCGACCGCACGCTTCCTCGCGACGAAGCTGGCGCGCCATTTCGTCGCCGATGAGCCGCCGCTCGAGCTCGTCGATCGCCTCGCCGCGACCTATTTGCGCAACGGCGGACAGCTTGCCCCGCTGTATCGCGAGCTGGTCGCGAGCCCGCCCGCATGGCAGCCGACACTGGCGAAGCTGAAAACGCCCGAAGAGTTCGTTGTGTCGACGGCGCGACTGCTCGTCCTCGACGAGCGGATGCTCGAACGCGGTGACGCCGCCGCAGCGCTCGCCCTCGGCCAACGGATTCATGCCGCGCCGTCGCCGGCGGGTTGGCCGGATCGCGCCGACGACTGGCTCGGACCCGAAGCGGTGTGGAAGCGCGTCGAGTGGGCGACTCGCATTGCCGATCGTGCGGGCCGAAACGTCGACGCGCGCACGCTCGCCGGCGCGAGTCTCGGCCCCCTGCTGAGCGAAACCTCGCAGCGCCAAATCGAGCGCGCCGCCGATGGACCGCAAGCACTTGCGCTGCTGCTGATGGCGCCCGAGTTCCAGCGCCGATGAAGGACAGACGATGATGAATCGACCCGTCGACCCGCGACGTCGCTTTTTGATCGGTGCGGCGTTGTCGAGCAGCGTCATCGCGCCGTGGTCGACGCTCAGTTTTGCCGGCTCGAGCGATGCAGGTGCGAATCGCTTCGTGATGGTGATCCTGCGCGGGGGGCTCGACGGCTTGTCGGCGGTTCCCGCCGTCGGCGACCCGGAGTTCGCGGCGGCACGCGGCGCGCTGGCGCAGTTCGCATCGCCGCCGCTCGCGCTCGACAACGACTTTGCACTGCACCCGCAACTCGCTGCGCTGCATGCGATGTATGGCCGCGGCGAGCTCGCCGTCGTCCATGCGGTGGGCCTGCCCTACCGCGAGCGCTCGCACTTCGATGCGCAGCAGTTGCTCGAAAGCGGCGGCACGCGGCCCTACGAGCTCGCGACCGGTTGGCTCGGCCGCGCGCTCGCCCACAGCGGCAGCAAAGGCATCGCGCTCGACACTGCGGTGCCGCTGGTGCTGCGCGGCACGACCAGCGTCGACACTTGGTCCCCGTCGGCGATGCCCGATCCATCGGCCGACTTCGTGATGCGACTGGAGCAGATGTACGGCGCGAAGGCCTTGCACTTCGACCCCGAGATGATGAGCAGCATGGCCGGCGGCAACAGCGCCGCTGCGGGTCCGCGAGCAGGCGGCTTCGCGACACTCGCGCAACGCGCGGCAGAATTTCTCTCGAAGCGCAACGGACCGCAGGCTGCGGTACTCGAGCTCGGTGGCTGGGACACGCATGCGAATCAGGCGGCGCCGAACGGCGCATTGGTCGCCAATCTGCGCAACCTCGATGCGGGACTCGGCGCGTTGCGCGATGGCCTCGTCGCAGGCGATGTCTGGAAACGCACGGTTGTCGTCGTCGCGACGGAGTTCGGCCGCGAAGTCGCCATCAACGGCACGCAGGGCACCGACCATGGCACCGGCGGCGCTGCCTTCGTCTTCGGCGGTGCGGTCAAGGGCGGTCGCTTGATCGCCGACTGGCCGGGGCTCGCGAAGAAGGACCGCTTCGAAGGCCGCGACCTCCGCATCACGACCGATCTGCGCGCGGTGCTGAAGGGGTTGCTTGCCGATCACTTGCAGGTCGCGCACAGCCACCTGAACGGCGACGTGTTTCCGCGCAGCGACGCGGTGCGCGGCATCTCGCTACTGAGCTAGCGGCTTCTCCACACGCGCCTCGCGCAGCGCGAGCAGCGCGGCGATGTGCCGCGCCATGCGCTGCGCCGCACCGCGATGCTCGGCGGCGAAGGCGAGCGCTCGCCACGACGCGTCGCTGATTCGCGCCGCGTCGCCGAGCAGCGCGAGGGCTTGCGTCACCCCTTCGTCCATGTCGGCGACGCGGATCGCTGCGCCGGCCGCGAGCGACAGCTCGGCCGCTTCGGCGAAGTTGAAGGTGTGCGGCCCCATCACGATCGCGCAGCCGCACGCCGCGGCCTCGATGAGGTTTTGTCCGCCGAGCGGCGCGAAGCTGCCGCCGAGCAGCGCGACTTGCGCCAGCGCGTAGTACAGCGGCATCTCGCCCATCGAATCGCCGAGCCAGACGTCGGCGGCGAGCGCATCCGCCGGCGGCGCGTCGGCCCAGCTGCTGCGCCGCGCGAGGCGCAGCCCCGCGGCCTGAACGAGCGCGGCGACTTCGTCGAAGCGCTGCGGGTGGCGCGGCACGATGACGAGCAAGGGGCGCGCAGATCCAGCGTGCAGCTGCCGTGCGACCGACGCGAGCAGCATCGCCTCTTCGCCTTCGCGCATCACCGCGGCGAGCAGCACCGGCCGGTTCAGCGCGTCGCGCCACGCACGGCCGCGATCGAGCAGCGACTCGTCGGGCGTCATGTCGAACTTGAGGTTGCCGCTGACGAGCACCGGTGCGGCGCCCGCGTCGCGCAGCCGCTGCGCATCGGTGTTCGTCTGCGCGAGCACGAGCGCGAGGCTTTCGGCAGCGGGCCGCAGCACCGCTTCGAGCCGCTGGCCCTGCCGGCTGCTCTTCTCGCTCAGCCGCGCATTGGCGAGCACCATCGTCACGCCGTGGCGCTTCGCTGCAAGAAGAAGGTTCGGCCAGATCTCGGTCTCCATCAGCACGCCGACAGCGGGCCGGAACTGATGGAAGAAGCGATTGACGACGCCCGGCGTGTCGTAGGGCAGCCAGGCCTGCCGATCGCCGTCCGTGAGCAAGGCCTGGCCGGCTTCGCGGCCGGTCGCTGTGCTGCTGGTCAGCAGCAAGCGCATGCCGGGACGCGCAGCGCGCAGCGCCGTGACGAGCGCGGCGGCGGCGCGCGTCTCGCCAAGCGACACCGCGTGCACCCAGACCCATCCTGCCGATGGCTCGCCCTGGTACGCGCCGAGCCGCTCTGCCATCGCATGCCGGTACAGCGGCTCGGCGCGCCCGCGCCACCACAGGCGCATCAGGTAGACCGGCTTCAGCACGGCCAGCAGCATCGAGTAGCTGTTGTGCGCGAGACGCTGGCGCCATGCGCTCATTTAGCGCCCCTCGCTTGCACTTGCAGCCACGCGTTCCACAGTGCGCCACGAGGTCGGGAAGTTGTAGAGCTGCACATGCGGCAGATCAAGCGCGACTGCGATGTGGCTCAAGCCGCTGTCGACGCCGATGACGCCGTGAGTCGCACCGAGCTTGTCGGTCAACGCATCGAGATCCATCGCTGGCCACACTTCGCATGCGGGCCCGAGTGCATCAGCGAGCCGGCGTGCACGCGCCAGCTCGGCGTCGCCCGCATGCGGCAGCGCGATGCGCCAGCCGGCGTCGATCGCGCGCCGGCCAATGCGGATCCAGTAGGCCTCGGGCCACAGCTTGTCGTCGCGCGAGGTGCCATGAACGAAGACGACGGTGCGCTGCGGCAGCGATGCAAGCCGCGAGTGCAGGCCGAACTGCGGCGCGCCGTGCGGCGAGTAGCCGAGCGCGCGCGCCGCGACGACGCGTGAGCGATCGAGCGCGTGGATGTGCGGCTCGACGCGAATCGCATGGTCGACGAGCCAGCGCGCTGGCCACTCGTGGCTCGCGCCGTCGGTGCGGTTCGCGAGGCCGTAGCTCGTGCCGTTCGCGATGCGCGCGATCAGCGTCGACTTGGTGAGGCCTTGCAGATCGATCACCGCGTCGTAGCGCTGCATCGTCAGCGCAGCACGAAACGCACGCCACTCGGTGCGCACGTCAGCGCTCCACCAGCGCTTGCGCCAGCGCCGCAGCGCACATTCGATTGCCGCGTGCACGCCGTCGACGCGCCGCACCAGCGCCGCGAACCCCGGCTCGACGACCCAGTCGATCAGTGCGCCGGGATGCGCCTCGCGGATGTCGTGCACGACCGGCATCGCATGCACGACGTCACCGAGCGAAGAGAGCTTGACGATGAGAACGCGCAATGTCGACTCAGTGCGCCGCCGCGGCGATCTGCGCGTCGGGCTTCACCGCATGCAAGGCCGCCATGAAGTCGCGCTGGATCCGCTGCAGCGCCTCGCGCGTGTGGCCTTCGAAGCGCAGCACCAGCACCGGTGTCGTGTTCGACGCGCGGATCAGGCCGAAGCCGTCGTCGTAGTCGGCACGCACGCCGTCGATCGTGACGATGTCGTTCGCGCCGGGAAACGTCGCCGTCTCGAGCAGCTTGCGCACGACCTCGCGCGGCTCGCCTTCGGCGCACGGAACGTTCAATTCCGGCGTGCTGTAGCTCGTCGGCAAGGCGTTGAGCACGGCGCTCGCATCCTTGCTGCGCGACAGGATTTCGAGCAGCCGCGCTGCGGTGTAGGTCGCATCGTCGAAGCCGTACCAACGCTCAGCGAAGAAGATGTGCCCGCTCATCTCGCCGGCGAGCGGCGCGCCGGTTTCCCTCAGCTTCGCCTTGATCAGCGAGTGGCCGGTCTTCCACATCAGCGGCGTGCCGCCATGCTCGCCAATCAGTGTCGCGAGACGCTGCGTGGACTTCACGTCGTAAATGATGGTCGCGCCTTTGCGGCGCTCGAGCAGGTCGGCCGCGAACAGCATCAGCTGGCGGTCGGGATAGATGATCTGCGCGTCCTTCGTCACGACGCCGAGGCGGTCGCCGTCGCCGTCGAATGCGAGACCGATTTCTGCGTCGCCGCTTTGCACCGTGCGGATCAGGTCGGCGAGGTTCTCCGGCTTGCTCGGGTCCGGATGGTGATTCGGAAAGTTGCCGTCGACCGTCGAGTAGAGCTCGGTCACGTCGCAGCCGAGCGCGCGCAAGATGCCCGGGGCCGACGCGCCCGGAATGCCGTTGCCGCAGTCGACGGCAATCTTCATCCGACGCGCGAGCTTGCAGTCGCTCGCGATGCGATGCTGGTACTCGGCGCCGATATCCATCGTTGCCGAGCGGCCATTGCCTTGCAGATAGTCCTCGGTCTCGATTCGCTGGCGTAGCCCTTGGATTTCGTCGCCGTAGATCGCGCGGCCGGCGAGCACCATCTTGAATCCGTTGTCGTTCTTCGGGTTGTGGCTTCCCGTCACTTGAACGCCGCTGCTGCAGCCGTGCTTGGCGCGAGTCGCGGCGACGTAATACAGCATCGGCGTCGTCACCGCACCGATGTCGACGACGTCGAGTCCCGTCGACACGAGCCCGCGGATCAGCGCGGCGACGAGCGCGGGCCCGGAGAGCCGCCCGTCACGCCCGACGACCACAGCCTTCTCGCCGGCCGCGATCGCCTCACTGCCGAACGCGCGGCCGAGGTGCTCGGCAAAGCCCTCATCGATGGTTTTCCCGACGACACCGCGGATGTCGTAGGCCTTGAAGATGGAAGCTGCAACGTTCATCGGTCTCTCTCCTTGGGCAGCGATTGTAGGGAGGTCACTGCGGTGCTTACGCCTCACGCCGAAGCGCTGCACGCGCGTGACGATTCGGCCGATACGGACATGTCCGAAAACGGCGAGTCGAAGCCGACGTGCTCGCCATAATGGGCTCATGAACCTCGATGCCGACGCCGCCTATCTCGCGGTCACCGCACGCGATGCGCGCTTCGACGGCCGGCTGTTCGTCGGCGTCACGTCGACGCGCATCTACTGCCGGCCGATCTGCCGCGTGCGCACACCGAAGCGCGAGAACTGCCGCTTCTTCGAGACGCCGGCACAGGCCGAAGCCGCGGCGTTTCGGCCGTGCCTGAAATGCCGTCCCGAGATCGCGCCGGGCCCGGGCCTCGCATGGACGGTGATGGATGCGTCGCGAACGCTCGCCGCCCAAGCGGCGGACTGGCTCGACGCGCGCGCCGCGAGCGGGGATACGCCGACACTTGCCGAGCTCGCGACGCGCCTCGGCGTCAGCGATCGTCATCTGCGTCGCATCTTCCAGGCGGCGCACGGCGTGACGCCGGTGCAGTATCTGCAGACGCGCCGCTTGCTGATGGCCAAGCAGTTGCTGACCGACACACGCATGCCGGTCGCGCAGGTCGCGCTGGCGAGCGGCTTCGGCAGTCTGCGCCGCTTCAACGCGGCGTTCGCCGAGAACTACCGCATGAGCCCGAGCCGCTTGCGTGGAGCGGTGAACGATGACGACGTCTTGCCGAACGGCGACGCCGTCACCGTCACGCTCTGCTACCGGGCGCCGTACGACATTGCGCGCCTGACGCGCTTTCTCGCGCAGCGTGCGATCCCCGGCGTAGAACAGGTCGATGCCCTGCGCATTCGCCGCACGCTGCGATCCGGCGCGGTCGCTGCAGCGGCGGGCTGGATCGAGGTCGAGTTCGCACCTGCGGCCTCGCAGGTGCGACTGCGCTTCGCACCGGCGCTCGCGCCGTTCAGCGCGGCGATGGTCGCTGCGGTGCGCCGCTGGCTCGACCTCGATGCCGCGCCGCAGACGATTGATGGCGCGCTGCAGCAGTTGCCAGGCGACGCCGGATTGCGTTTGCCGGGCAGCGTCGACGCATTCGAGTTGGCGGTGCGCGCCGTGCTCGGTCAGCAGGTCACCGTCGCCGCCGCGCGAACCTTGGCGCGGCGCGTCGTCGAACGCTTCGGCGAGACGATGGCAACGCCGTGGCCCGAGGTGAACCGCGTCTTCCCGGCACCGCAGCGGCTCGCGCGTGTCGCGCCGGATCGCATCGCCGAGCTCGGCATCATCGGCACCCGCGCGAACGCGATCGTCGAGCTCGCACGCGCGTGGCCCGCGTTGTCGCAGCAGCTCGGCTCGCAGCACGCGCCCGAGCAATGGATCGCGCAGCTGTGCGAGGTGCCGGGCATCGGCGCATGGACGGCGCACTACATCGCGATGCGCACGCTGAGCTGGCCCGACGCATTTCCGCCGAACGACGTCGCGGTGTTGAAGGCGATGAAGCAGCTCTTCAACACCGGCTCGCAGCGCGAAGCGAACGTCGTCGCGCAATCCTGGCAACCGTGGCGCGCTTACGCCGTGCTGCGACTTTGGAACAGTCTGGAGAAAACACCATGAGCCATGCAACCCAATCGATTCATCAAGCCTGCACGGCACAGGCAACATTCGCGTCGCCGCTCGGCACGATGCTGCTCGCGCGCACCGCACAAGGCTTGGCTGGCGTGTGGTTCGAAGGACAGAAGGACCATCCGGGCACACTCACCGCTCCCGAGCGGCCCGACGATCCGCTGCTGCGCGCTGCGGCCGAGCAGCTCGCTGGATATTTCGCCGGCCGCTCTGCGAGTTTCGACGTGCCGCTCGATCTGCACGGCACCGAATTCCAGCGCACGGTGTGGCGCGCGTTGCTGCGCATCGGCGCCGGGCAGACGCGCAGCTATGGCGACATCGCCAAGCAAGTCGGGTCGCCGCGCGCGGTGCGAGCGGTCGGCTCGGCAATCGCAAAGAATCCGCTGTCGGTGATCGTGCCCTGCCATCGCGTCATCGGCAGCAGCGGCGCACTCACCGGTTATGCCGGCGGCGTGGAGCGCAAGCGCGCGCTGCTCGCGCTCGAAGAGGAATCGCGATGAAATCATCCGACCTCGGCGAGCTGATCACGCTCGCCGCGCTATGGGGCGCGTCGTTCCTGTTCATGCGCATGGGCGCGGCCGAGTTCG
>VBCQ01000491.1 GCA_005882155.1 Betaproteobacteria bacterium | reverse complement strand
CCCGCCGAAGATCCCGAGGTTGGTCAGCGCGACCCACCAGCGTTCGCTCTCGAACAGGTTCACGTACTGCTCGACGCCGACGAACTCGTAGTTCGGCAGCAGGCGGGACGCCGACAGCGAGAGGTAGCCATTCCACGCCATCAGTCCGTAGATGAACAGGAACGCGATGACGAACGACGGCGCCAGCACGAGCTTGGGCATCCAGTGGCTCAAGCGGGCGGCGAAGGGCGGACTCGTCGGCGCGATGGGGACGGTTGGGGTGGGGAGGGCGGTGGTGTTCATGGGTCGATCAGATACAGCGAGCGGATATCGAAGGTCGCGCCCTCACGCCAACCCTCTCCCAAAGGGAGAGGGAGTGAATTGGGGGGAAATTGGGGAGTGAATTGCTCCCTCTCCCTCTGGGAGAGGGCAGGGGTGAGGGCCGCTTGACCCGCTCAATGCGCCTTCGACTTTGCCGCCGCAGCCATCTTGTCCATCGCCGTCGCGACTGTCATCTTGTCGTCATTCCAGAACTGCGACACCACATCCTTCAGTGCACCTTCCGAAGCCGACGGCACGGCCATGCCGTGGGCGATCGACGGCACCAGCGTGCCGGCCTTCGAGCTCGAGACGAAGTCGGCCGCCGAGGTCTTCGCGCACTCGTCGAACTTGTCGAGCTTCATGCCCAGACGCACCGGGATCGAGCCCTTGTTGAGGTTGAACACCTCCTGGAATTCGGGCGACATGATCGCGGTCGCCAAGTCCTGCTGCGCCTTCTGATTCGCCGGGTCCTTCAGCTTGAAGAGCGCGAAGCTGTCGACGTTGTAGGTGTATGACTTGGCGCTGCCGGGCGCGGGGACGCACGCGAAGTCCTTGCCCGGCACCTTGCCGGCGGCGAGGAACTCGCCTTTGGCCCAGTCGCCCATCAGCTGCATCCCGGCTTCGCCCTTGATGACCATCGCGGTCGCCAGATTCCAATCGCGGCCCGGGGCGTTCTTGTCGGTGTAGGTCTTGACCTTCTTGAACGTGGTCAGCACCTTCTCCATCGTCGGGCTCTTCATCGATGCGGCGTCGAGCTGAACGAGGGCCTTCTTGTAGAAGTCAGCGCCGCCGATACCGAGCGCGACGCTTTCGAAGGTCGTGAAGTCCTGCCAGTTCTGCCCGCCATGCGCGACCGGGATGATGCCGGCCTTCTTCAGTGCTTCGGCCGCGGTGAAGAACTCGTCCCAGGTCGTCGGCAGCTTGGCGCCGGCCTTCTTGAACGCTTCCGGGTTGGCCCACACCCAGTTCACGCGGTGCACGTTGACGGGGGCGGCGACATAGTGGCCCTGGTACTTGAGCCCGTCGGCGATGGCCTTGGGCAGCAGTTCGTCCCACTTGTTGGCCTTGGCGACGTCGTCCATGTTCGCGAGCACGCCTTCGCGCGCCCACTCCTGGATCGACGGGCCCTTGATCTGCGCCGCAGCTGGTGCATTGCCCGAGACCACGCGCGACTTCAGAACCGTCATCGCCGCGTCGCCGGCGCCGCCAGCGACGGCGAAGTCTTTCCAGGTGTGGCCCTTGGCCTGCATCGACGCCTTCAATTCGGCGACGGCCTTGGCCTCGCCGCCGGACGTCCACCAGTGCAGTACCTCGACCTCGCCGGCTTGCGCCAGCGTCGCACCCATCAGCCCGGCCGCCGCCAGCGCCACAGAAATTCGGGTCATCGTCATTCCAGTCTCCTTGTCGGGAATCGTGTTCAAAACCATGTTCAAGAATTGTTCAGCTTGTTGAATCAAGCCGGCTGAACTTTAATTTCTTGTTAAGGTTACGACAAGGGAACATGAAGCTAGGACATACCCTAGGGTTGTGTCCCGCTGTTTCAGGCGGCGCGCGGCAGGCGAATGACGGCGCGCAGACCGCGCGGCTGGGTCGCTTCCAGCATGACGGCACCGGCATGGCGGCCAACGATTTCCTTGACGATCGCCAGGCCGAGCCCGCAGCCGTTGCCCTCGTGCGTCGCGCGAACGAAGCGCTGGAACACACGCTCGCGATCGGCCTCGGCCAAGCCGGGACCGTTGTCTTCGACTTCGACGATCGCCTGCGCGTCTTTCGGCGCCACGCGCACCGTGACGACGCTGCCGCGGCCGGCATAGCGAAGCGCGTTGTCGATGAGGTTGATCAGCGCCTCGCGCAGCAGGAACGCGTGTCCCAACACCGTGACCGCCGACGCATCGTCGTCGCCGTCGAAGCCCAGGTCGACGCCGGCAGAGCGTGCGCGCGGCACCATCTCGGCCGACACCTCGGCGGCGAGCTTGCGCAGATCGAATCGGGCGCGTCCCTGCTCGGTCGCCGACTCGGGCTCGGCGCGCGCGAGCGTCAGCAACTGATTCACGAGATGCGCGCTGCGGGTCGCGCTCTCGTTCACTCGCTGCAGCCGCGCTTTCAGCGCGGGGTCGCTGGTCTCGTTCAACGCGAGCTCGGTTTGGCTCTTCAGACCCGCGAGCGGCGTTCGCAACTGATGCGCCGCATCGCTGATGAAGCGCTTCTGCGAGCTCACGCTTTCCTGCACCTCGGCAAGCAAGCTGTTGATCGCCTTCGCGAGCGCGCGCACCTCTTGCGGCGCGGCCTCGAGCTCGATCGGCGCGAGATCGTTCGGCGCACGGTCTTCGACCAGCGCACGCATCCGCGACAGCGGTGCCAGGCCGGCGCGAATGCCGGCCCAGACGATCATCGACATCAGCACCATCAGGGCCGACAGCGGCAGGGCGGTGTCGATCAGGATCTGCCCGGCCAGCTGCTCGCGGCTCGCGCGGCTGCGCGCGATCTGCACCAGCATGCGCTGCGGCCGGCCTTCCTCGCCGTACGAGAGGTACAGCGCGGCGACCCGCACGCTGATCGGCTTCGCGCGCTCGCCCATCGTGCCGTCGTAGAAGTAGGGCTCGCCGAGCTTGGGGTTCGCAATCGGCGGGGGCGCCGGAAGCTGCTTGTTGCCGAGAATGAACTGCCCCGGCGGCGTGCTGACCATGTAGTACACCCGGTCGTCGGGGTCGGCCTCGATGATGTCTTGCGCCGCGCGCGGGAAGTCGATGAACAGGCCATTGCCGATCGGCTTGACTTGGCGCGCAAGCGCCCGCGTGGCGGTGGTCAGGCTCGCGTCGATCGCCTTGTTGGCATAGCGCTCGGCGACGTTGTAGGTGACGAAGGCCGCGGCGAGCCACAGCACGAGCTGCGGCAGCAGCAACCACAACAGCAGGTGCCGGTGCAGCGATCGGGTGCCCGGCGTGAGGCCGGGGACTCTTCGCAGTGCGCGTTTGAACGGAGACAGCATCGCGACGCGTCAGGTTTCCGATTCGAGCAGATAGCCGAGGCCGCGCACCGTGCGGATCGCGAGTCCCGAGCCGTCGAGCTTGCGCCGCAGCCGATGAATGTAGACCTCGATCGAGCCTGGGTTCGACTCGCTGCGGTCGACCGCCCAGCTCTCGGCGATCTGGTCCTTGGTGACGACCTTGTCTCGTTGTGCGAGCAGCCGGTCGAGCAGCATCCATTCGCGCGGCGACAACTCGACGACGTCGCTGCCGATCGCCGCGCGTCGCGCGTCGCGGTCGAAGCTCAGGCGACCCATCTGCTGCACCGGTCCGCCGCCGATGCGGGTGCGGCGCAGCAGCGCGCGGATGCGGGCTTCGAGCTCGGGAAAGTCGAACGGCTTGGTGAGGTAGTCGTCGGCACCGGCGTTCAGCCCCGCGACGCGATCGTCGAGTCCGTCGAGTGCGGTCAACACCATCATCGGCATCGTCGGCCGCGCCGCGCGCACGCGCTTGAGCACGGTGAGGCCATCGACCAGCGGCAGCCCGAGGTCGAGCACGCCGAGGTCGAAGTTCTGGCGCAACAGCAGGTACTCGGCGACGGCTCCGTTGGCCGCGACCTCGACCTCGAAGCC